>JARIBV010000103.1 GCA_029257335.1 Faecousia sp. | reverse complement strand
GCAATGGTCTTGACAATGCCCACAGGGCCGGTCATATCCTTTACCCCCACATCGCCCCGGAACAGCATTTGCAGACTTAGCCGCACGGTTCTGGCGTAATTGATGGCGGCATTCCAGGAGTAAGACAAGGTATTTCCCAAAGTCCGCTCCTGGATTTGGAGGTTCATGCCATAGCGCATCTGGGTGGTTCCGTCTGCTGCGGGAAGCGGTCTGGGCTCCATGTTGAGCTTATCAAAACGGACCTTTTCCCCATTGCGGATCACCACCACATCATGGACATTGGGCACACCGGAAAGGTTGAGGCTCATGAGCATGGTCACATCGTTTCCGGTATAGACTCGCTCACCGTCGATTTCATAGATTCGGTCTCCGTCTCTCAGATAGTCCACCATGGAGCTGCCCGGTTCTACGCTTTCCAGGACGGGCTGGGTCATAAACTCGAATCCCCCTGCAAAGCCTACCATGAGCACCAGAAACAGGAATCCGATCAGAAAGTTCATGCCGGCACCGGCTACCAGCACAATGATTTTTTTCCACCATTTTGCATTTCCGAAGGCTCTGGGATCATCGCTGACTCCATCCTCTCCTTCCATGGCGCAGTATCCTCCCAGAGGAATGGAGCGCACTGCATAGAGGGTCTCCCCTTTTTGCTTTTTCCAAATGGCAGGGCCCATGAAGACCGAGAACTCATTTACTTTGATCTTGAATAACTTCGCTGTGAGAAAGTGGCCCAACTCATGGACCAAAATCAGAAGGGCGAAGACCAGAATTGCAAAAAGAATATACAGAAAATACAGCAAAAATATCAGCCTCCTGCATTGCACCGCACAGATTGACGGGCCAGACGGTCCGCCTCCAGAATCTGGGACAGATCAGGCTTCTTGAGAAAGGGAACCTCATCCATTGCCTTCTTCACCAGAGCCGGGATGTCATAAAATCCAATCTGATCCTTCAGATACAGTTCCACTGCCACTTCATTGGCTCCGCTCAAAACCGCACCCATGGTTCCGCCTGCTTTCGCCGCCTCCATTGCAAGGGCCAGACAGGGAAATGCTTCCAGATCCGGTTTATGGAAGGTCAGCGCACCGCAGGACAGAAGGTCCAAATCCGGCGCCGGACAGGCCATCCGGTCGGGCCAGGTCAGGGCAAGCTGAATGGGAAGCCGCATATCCGGCGATCCCATCTGAGCCAGCAGCGCACCATCCACATATTCCACGAAGGAATGGATCACACTCTGGCGGTGAATCACCACATCTACCTGCTCCAGAGGCAGACCATACAGGCGCATGGCCTCGATCACTTCCAGCCCCTTGTTCATCAGTGTAGCACAATCAATGGTGATTTTTGCACCCATCTTCCAATTCGGGTGCTTCAGCGCATGGGCCTGAGTCACATCCTTCAGCTCTTCTTTTGATTTGCCAAAGAAGGGACCTCCGGAGCAGGTGAGGATCAGGCGGCGCACCTGGGATTTCTCCCGGCAGCCTGCCAGACACTGAAAAATGGCGGAGTGTTCAGAGTCCACGGGAATGATCTCCGCACCGCAGCGGTTTGCCTCCTCCATGACCAGCTCGCCGGCACAGACCATGGTCTCTTTGTTGGCAAGACCAATGCGCTTCTTGGCGTGAATGGCCGCCAGTGTAGGCTCCAGGCCCACCATACCTACCACCGCCGTAATCACGGTGTCCGCCTCTTCCATGGTGGCTGCCGTGATAAGCCCTTCTTTTCCGGACATGACGGTAATCGGCAGGTCGGAAATCCTGTCAGCCAAAGAGGCCGCGGCCTCCGGCGAGGACATCACCGCAATGCGGGGAACAAAGGTTCTGCACTGCTCCTCCATCCGCTCCACATTGGTTCCGGCGGTTAAGGCGCACACAGAAATTCCCAGTCTCTGGGCCACATCCAGAGTCTGCCGCCCGATGGAGCCCGTAGACCCCAATACAGAAATACATTTTACCATATTAACCCACTCCTGCCATAGGGACCGCAAGATTGATGATCTGCAACAGAATTTCCACCAGGGGAGCCACAATCATCATGCTGTCAAAACGATCCAGAATTCCGCCGTGACCGGGAATCAGGTTGCCATAGTCCTTAATGCCAATCTGCCGCTTGATGACGGAGAAGCTCAAATCTCCAATGATAGAGCCAATGGCACCAAGAAGGCCGTATACAATGCCATAGACATAGATTACCTCAAAGCCAAAGGCCTTATCCAAAACCAGGCCGTAAAGTTCCATGAAGATCACGGCGCACAGGATTCCGCCCACGGCACCTTCTACCGTCTTATTGGGGCTGATGTTGGGGCACAGCTTATGTTTTCCCAAGGCTCTGCCCACAAAGTAGGCACCGGAATCTGCGGAAAATGCAATGACAAAGGCAATGAGAATATAAAACTTTCCCATTTCCTCCTGACCTGGCACCATAGAGAACATGGCCCGAATCCGCACCAAAGCAGTGAGCAGGTAGGGCAGCAACACACCGCCTATCATGCAAATGGCAATCTCACTGAACTGAAGCCTGGTATGAGCCGCCAGCATCTCTCCCAACAGCAGCACAAAAAACGCAAAAATACCAATGGCCGCCAGATTCCCGCTGGGGCGCAGGCTCCAGAAGGAGATCAGCGCCGCCATGACCATGGAATAGGCCACCAAACGCACATGCTTCACAAGACCGGTACCCCAGAGAAGCTCATAGGCAGCCACAGCAGCAGCCGCCGCAAAGAGCGCCGCAGTAGCCCAAGCCGGGAGCACCAGAACAATGGCCAGCAGCAGTGGCAGCAGCACCACTGCAGAAAGGATTCGTACTTTCATCGTTACTTTGCACCTCCGAACCGACGATTGCGTCGGTGGAATTGGGCAATGGCCTCGTCCAGATCCTTAGGGCCGAAGTCAGGCCAAAGGACATCCATAAAGACATACTCAGAGTAAGCAGACTGCCACAGAAGGAAATTGCTGATCCGCTCCTCCCCGGAGGGCCGGATAATCAGCTCCGGATCCGGTATCCGGGCGGAATAGAGGTACTGAGAGAAGACCCCCTCGTCCAATTCCTCCGGCTGACGCTTCCCTTCTGCCACCTCCTGGGCAAACAGGCGAGCTGCCCGGACGATTTCATCCCGACCACCGTAGTTCAGGCAGAAATTTACCTGAACCTCATAGTCCCGGGAACGGGACTCTGCATCCCGGCACAGCTCCTGCAAATCCGGAGAGAGTCTGGACAGATCTCCGAAGAAGCAGAAGTGCACCTTGTTCTTTTCCATATCCCGGAGGGCTTCCTCCAGATACTTGCGCAGGAGGGTCATAATTCCTCCCACTTCCTCCTGTGAACGCTTCCAGTTTTCCGTGGAGAAGGCATACACGGTCAGGTACCGAACACCTAAGGTCCGGCAGTAATTGGCAATGCGGCGGAAGCTCTCTGCTCCGGCTGCATGGCCTGCAGTGCGGGGCAGGCCCCGCTTTTTGGCCCATCGGCCGTTGCCATCCATAATGATAGCAATGTGCTGCAGAGGCGGAAATTCCTGCTCCTGCTGCACTTTCTTTTGAAACAGTCCCATATAACGACTCCAAATGACAGCATAGCGGGGGTATTCCCCCCGCTCCGCTTTATTCCAGGCCTTAGATGGCCATAAGTTCCTTTTCTTTTGCTGCACAGGCAGCATCGACCTGCTTGATATACTTGTCGGTCAAGTCTTGCAGATCCTTTTCTGCCTTCTTCTGCTCGTCCTCGGTGACCTCGTTCTTCTTCTTCAGAGCCTTCACAAAATCCATGGCATCCCGGCGGACATTGCGCAGAGCCACCTTGGCATCTTCTGCATATTTGCGGACCTGCTTGGTGAGATCCTTACGGCGCTCCTCAGTGAGCTGAGGGAACACCAGACGGATCACTCTGCCGTCATTCTGGGGATTGATTCCCAGATCACTGCACTGGATCGCCTTCTGGATCTCCTTGAGCAGCTTGGCATCCCAGGGCTGGATCACCAGGGTCCGGGCATCGGGGGAAGAAATATTGGCAACAGAGGCCAGCTGGGACTCTGAACCATAGTATTCCACCGTAATACGGTCCAGAACCTTAGCGTTGGCACGACCTGCCCGAACAGCATCAAAATTGTCCTGGAGCACATCCAGGGTCTTTTCCATCTTGTGGCTGTATTCCTTAAAATCTACACTCATTTTATTAGTCCTCCTTCACGATTGTACCAATTTTCTCACCCTGAATGACCCGGAGAATGTTCTTGGGGTCCTTCAGCTCAAAAACAATGATGGGCATATGGTTGTCCATTGCCAGGGTCATGGCCGTGGTATCCGTAGCCTGAAGATGTCTGGCCAGAACCTCATCATAGGTCAGGGCGTCAAAGCGAACTGCCGTGGGGTCCTTGGCAGGATCGGCGGAATATACACCGTCCACATTTTTAGCCAACAGGATCGCATCCGCTTCGATCTCCACACCTCGAAGCACTGCACCGGTATCCGTAGAGAAATAGGGATTGCCAGTACCACAGGAGAAGAAAACAACCTTTCCTTCATTGAGGTAACGGTGGGCCAGATCTCTGGTAAAATATTCACAGAACTTGGGCATCTCCACAGCGGACAGGACCCGGCTCTCCACCCCCTGTTTTTCCAGAGCATCCGACACCGCCAGACAGTTCATCACCGTGGCCAGCATACCCATAGAGTCTGCATGAGAGCGCTGCATCTTATCGCCGCCATCTTTTACGCCGCGCCAGAAATTTCCGCCGCCGATGACTACCCCCACCTGGACACCCTCTGCCACGCAGGTCTTAATGACCTCACACACAGAATTGATCACGGAAAAATCAAGACCACGATGGGCCTCACCTGCCAGGGCTTCGCCACTGAGTTTCAAAAGGATTCTTTTGTACCGAATTTGGGACATTGGAACCCACTCCTTTCTTTTTTACGAAGCTCGCACTTCGCCATGGTATGTTCTCCCACTATTCTATAATAAGTCAGGCAGATTGACAACTGTAATTTTGCGCTTTGGCAAATGTTTTTACTTTTTTTACAATTTCGACCTCCCTGCTTCTGTCTGACTGGTGAGTCTGAGCAGATTTTTTCATGTTTTCGTCATATCTGCTACACGCAAGCCCGGGAAATTTCGGAATTCCGTTGGCATGATGGTTGATAATTTGGGAAAAATGCTATATAATGCTTTTGTTGAACCTGTATACTTTCCGAGAGAGGATGTTATTATGGCAGAAATCATGGAAACCAAGAATTTTATCCATGCCTTTATCGAAGAAGACATTGCCGAGGGCGGTCAGTTTGCCGGTCAGACGGTACACACCCGCTTTCCGCCGGAGCCCAATGGCTACCTGCATATCGGTCACTGCAAGGCACTCACCATCAACTTCAGCACCGCTCTGAAGTTCAACGGCCTGTGCAATCTCCGCATGGACGATACCAATCCCGCCAAGGAAGACACCGAATACGTTGAGGCCATTCAAGAGGATATTCACTGGCTGGGCTTTGACTGGGATGATCGCTTCTTCTATGGCTCTGACTATTTTGAAAAGACCTATGAGTTTGCAGAAGAACTGATTCAGAAGGGGCTTGCCTATGTCTGCGAGCTGACTCCTGAGCAGTTCCGGGAATATCGCGGCGACCTCAACACGCCCGCTACCTCTCCCTATCGGGACCGTCCCATGGAGGAATCTCTGGACCTGTTCCGTCGGATGCGGGCCGGCGAGTTCGAGGACAACCGCTACACCCTGAGAGCCAAGATCGATCTGGCCTCCGGCAACTTCAATATGCGTGACCCTGTTCTGTACCGGATCCGTCATGTAGACCACCATCGTCAGGGCACAAAGTGGTGCATTTACCCCATGTATGACTTTGCTCATCCGATCCAGGACGCTCTGGAAGGGATCACCCACAGCCTGTGCTCTCTGGAGTTTGAAAACCATCGTCCTCTGTACAACTGGGTGGTGGAGCATGTCTCTGTAAATCACCATCCCCGTCAGATCGAGTTCGCCCGGCTGGGCATCGACCATACCGTGCTGTCCAAGCGCAAGCTGCGGCAGCTGGTGGAGGAGCACCGGGTGTCCGGCTGGGACGATCCCAGAATGCCCACCCTGTGCGGTCTGCGCCGCCGGGGTTATACCCCCAAGTCCATCCGGAATTTCTGCGAGCGGATCGGCGTTGCAAAGGCCCCCAACACGGTGGAGTATGCATTCCTGGAGCACTGCCTCCGGGATGATCTGAACGAGACCGCCACCCGTGTCATGGCCGTCATCGATCCCGTAAAGCTCACCGTTACCAACTACCCCGAGGGCCAGACCGAAACCTTCCAGGTGGAGAACAACCCTGTTGCAGAAAACTCCGGTACCCGTCCCGTGACCTTCTCCAGAGAACTGTGGATCGAGCGGGAGGACTTCATGGAAGAAAAGGTAGGCAAATTCTTCCGCCTCTTCCCCGGCAACGAAGTCCGTCTGAAGGGCGCCTATGTGGTGAAGTGCACCGGCTGCGTAAAGGACGAAACCGGCAAGATCGTTGAGGTCCTGTGCACCTATGACCCCGAATCCCGGGGCGGCAATCCCGCCGATGGCCGCAAGGTCAAAAGTACCATCCATTGGGTGGACGCAGGCAACTGCTATGATGCTGAGGTCCGTCTGTATTCCAACCTCTTCGACGATCCCGATCCCGATGCCGCCGGCAAGGATTTTCTGGCCTGCCTGAATCCCAACTCTCTGGAAATCAAAACCGGCTGTAAGGTGGAGGCCTCTCTGGCAGAGACAAAGCCCACCGATCGATTCCAGTTCATGCGCCAGGGCTACTTCTGCGCAGACTCCAGAGACTCCACTGCGGAGCATCTGGTCTTTAACCGAGCCGTCAGCCTGAAGGACAGCTTCAAGCCCGGCAAGTAAATTTATGAAACACGGGCCATCTCAATGCGCTTGAGGTGGCCCGTTTCTTATTTCTGTTTTATCTCTGAGTTGGTTCAAACCACCCTATGGTCCCGTTGTGACGCTGCACTTCTTCCTGAAAGTTTCTGCAAATAGCATTTCCCTGTTGCTGTCCAATGTTGAGTTCACAGAATCCGGCAGCCTGCTGATGCGCAGGAGCTGCGATTACTTGGGTTCCCCGTGCATCCATGACAGAACTCCGCCCCAGAAAATCCGCATCCAGCTCCGGCAGCTTCTCCTGCCCTACCCGGTTGCACAGCACCAATGGGGTGAGATTTTCCACCGCCCTGGTCCGGGCAATGTGGCATGTAGTTTCACCGCCAAAATTCCCCAAGGCGCATAGTAATGATGCGCCCTGCTTCACCTGATCCCGTGTCACCTCCGGAAACCACAGATCAAAGCAAATCTGCACTCCCAGCTTCATGCCCTCTATTTCAAAGAGGCCATTGGCAGTTCCCGGCGCAAACAATTGCTTTTCCAAATCTGACAGGTGGATTTTTCGGTATTTTCCCATGTATCGGCCACTATGCACCACGGCAGCAGTGTTATAGATCACATCCCCGTCCAGTTCTGCCAGGCCAAACACAATGGTGCAATGATGCGTCGCAGACAATGCGGCCATAAAGTCCACCGTTTCCCCATGGGGCACAAGCTCTGCCGCTTTTTTCAAATGCGCTCTGCTTTCAAAGAGGTATCCACAGGTGCAAAGCTCCGGGAGAACCACCACATCTGCGGGCTGTTGTTCCAGATACCTCTGAATGGTTTGGAAATTCTCCTGTGGTCTGTGGCTGACATCGTATTGAATATATCCCACTTTCATTTTGTTTCCTCCCTCTGGATTGGATGATACCTTCTTCGGATGTTATCATAGTCTGTTTTCCTTTCTCTGTCAATTACGCAAGTTCCTTTCGTGACTTGACTTCCCAAAATTCCTTTTCTATAATGGTACCGGACCGAAAGGAGTTGAGACAATGAAAAAACATAATATTTTGTTGATTCACGCCTATCAGCATCGGGCCGACTGCATTGGTGCTTACGGAAACCGTCAAATCCAGACTCCCGCCATTGATCGTCTGGCCCAAGATGGCGTGTTGTATGAAAACAGCTACTGTTCCTATCCCATCTGCACCCCCTCCCGGTATAGTCTCATCAGTGGTCTCTATGTCCATCAGCACCTGTGCGGTGACAACCATACCACGCTGCCGGACGGTATTCAGACCTTTCCTAAGCTTCTGCGGCAGGAGGGCTATCGTACCGCCTGCGTGGGAAAGATGCACTTTACCCCCACTTATCTGGATGTGGGCTTCGACCGAATGTATCTGTGTGAGCAGGTAGGCCCCGGTCGTCTGGATGATGACTTTCATCGTCAGCTGAAGGAGGAGGGAATCTGTGACTGGGTAGACACCGCCGACCAGATGGGAGAGCATCGCCCCAATGCCCCGGAATTTTACTGGAAGAATTTCGGCATTTTGGAAAGCGATCTGGACGAAGCGCACCACAGCACCACCTGGGTGGGCAATCAGGCCATGGACATCCTGAACACCTGGCAAGGGGATGGGAATATGCTGATGGTGGGTTTTGTGAAACCCCATCACCCTTTTGATCCCCCCTACCCTTACAGTGAGATGTACCGTCCGGAAGAGACGGCGCTTCTACCCGGCTATACCCCTCAGGTCCTGGACCGGGACATGAAGCGCAGCACAGGCTTTTTCTCCCACGCCGACTACACGCAAGCCGATATCAAGAAATGCACCGCTATGTATTACGGCGCCATTTCTCAAATCGACTTCCAGGTGAATCGCATGATTTCCCTGCTGAAGGAAAAGGGAATGTATGACGACTGCATGGTGATCTACACCTCAGACCACGGCGACTATATGGGCTGGCATCACATGATCGGGAAAATCAACTATATGTATGAGCCTCTGGCAAAAGTTCCTCTGATTGTGAAGTACCCCGGAAACAAACGGGCCGGCACCCGCTCTCAGCAGCTGGTAAGCAATGTAGATGTGGCTCCCACCATTCTGGCACAGGCCACCATTGCGCCCGCATACGGCATGGCAGGACGGGATCTCAGCCGGGAACAGGAGGTTCCGTACCTGTTTGCTCAGGATTGCGACGGCTATCTGGTGCGGGACTCCCGATATAAGCTCCTTTTGTGCAAACAGTCCGATTCCCTCCTGTTTGATCTTCAGCAAGACCCTTACGAGCTGCACAATCTCTATCAGGATCCCGACTACAGCTCAGTCCGGACACGGCTCAAGGAGGCACTGTCTGACTGGATGCTTTTTGACACCCCTCGCCCTTTGAATCTCAATGAACACGCAAAGCTCTGCGGCGGAGACAATCCACGCAACGCGTTCAGCGGTCATCGGGAGGAAATGCTGCGGTATTTTGACGAAGGATTCGCAAAAATACCTGAAAAATTTCTGAAATAAGTACATCTGTACTACAAGAGGCTGCCTCATCTCTCTGAGGCAGCCTCTTTTTTGAGGTGCGCTTGCAATTCCCGGAGCGCCGTCTTCCAAGTTACAGTGAACCGCCAGCGTACCGCCGGAGACGGAAACACTGAACTTATTTTCTTTTCTATATCTGAAAACTGATGATTGCAAAAAGATTGCATTTGTGCTACCATGTAGTTAGTTTTAACTAACTACATAAAGGGGGCGACTATATGAAATAGCCTTTCAAGAATCTCTCCTGCCTTAAGGAATCGATCTGGGTGTTCCAATCCCCCATTTCATGGCACCGGACGTTCCTAAGCAGCAGGAAAAGCACATTTTAAAAATCGGACAGGCTGTTCCACGGGTATTTCATGTGCTGCCGCTCCGGTTTTCCCAACATAGAGTAATAGGAGGAAACAACATGGATTTAAACACTTGGTATGGAATACTGATTCCATTTTTAGGCACCTCATTGGGTGCCGCCTGCGTCTTTTTTATGAAAAAAACCATGAGCATTTCCGTGCAGAGAGCATTGACAGGCTTTGCCGGCGGTGTTATGGTTGCAGCCTCCGTCTGGAGCCTCTTGATTCCGGCACTGGATCAGTCAGAGGCCATGGGGGTCTGGTCATTTATCCCTGCGGCTGTTGGCTTTTGGGTCGGTATTTTGTTTTTGCTGCTGCTGGACCACCTGCTTCCTCATCTGCACAGAAATGCCGAACAGGCAGAAGGACCGAAAACAAAACTGCAAAGAACCACCATGCTTGTCCTTGCAGTTACCCTGCACAACATCCCGGAGGGGATGGCCGTAGGCGTGGTGCTTGCCGGTTATCTGGCAGACAATGCGGGAATTTCTCTTGCAGGGGCACTGGCTCTTTCCGTCGGAATCGCCATTCAGAATTTTCCGGAAGGTGCTATCATCTCTATGCCTCTGAAGTCCGAAGGGGTCAGCAAAACAAAGTCCTTTGTATACGGCGTTCTATCCGGCGTTGTAGAGCCGCTGGGTGCGATTTTGACCATTCTGGCGGCAGATTTGGTGGTTCCTGCCCTTCCCTATTTTCTAAGTTTCGCCGCCGGTGCTATGATTTATGTGGTGGTGGAGGAGCTGATCCCCGAAATGTCGCAGGGCAAACACTCAAACATCGGAACCATCTTTTTCGCCGTAGGCTTTACCGTTATGATGATTTTGGATGTGGCTCTCGGATGATATGTCAATTCGTCAAAAGAAATGAGTACAATTCATAAAGGAGGGGAGAAAAATGCCCGATTTCAGCACTGTCGAAGATGCCCTCTTCGTGCCCATGCTGGCAGGATTTACGCCAGCGAGAACTTTCCTCACATTCTCCAGGATAAGAAGAAGCAGGTAGGACACACAGATACCCCGATGTATTTCTGTGTAGACAGCGGCTCAGATATGGCAGATGCCGTGGGAGCTAGGCTTCTTGCAGAGGAACCATACTACGCTCACACGGAAAAGCGTGGCTCACAGTTTACAACCTCTGTAACCATGAGAATCTCAGACCGATTCCAAATGGTGAAGATGATTCAGATTGATCTGAGCAACTGAGGCGATCACGCCCCCTTCTGCCTGAGTTTCTCTGCACACAGCAAAAGACCGCCTCAGATTCAATCCGAGGCGGTCTTTTCTGTTTCGATATCAGAGCCACACTTTCACGGCAAGCCGCCGTTAAAAAAGAAGGTGTTCGTCCAATATCTGTTTGGTGGAGGCGAGGGGAATCGAACCCCTGTCCGAAAGCAACTTAACAGGAACTTCTCCGGGCGCAGTTTGTTATTTACATTCCCTCATCCCGGCGAGAACAAACACTCTACAGGAATCAGTAGCTTCATTATGCATGGTATGGGCAAAGCTTACCATACGCACGGTCACCACTCAAATCACACCCGAGCCCGGCTCGTGGTCCTTCCGGGGCGGATGGGCGCCTAATTAGGCTGCCAGAGCAACGTATTCGTTGTCAGTTAAATTTAAAAAGTACCCGTTTTATCGTGGTCAGGCGCCACGGCCCGCTATTCCAGCCTCACTACCCCCGTCGAAACCAGTACGCCCCCATATATAAGCGTACACTGACGAATCAGGATTTGCAGACCGGATTGCCCTGCAAGAGTGAAACACATCACTCCTGCAGGGTAAAATTTTTAGAATCTTCCGTATGGATCAGGAAGCTTATCAGGCTCAGGGAATGTCTCACCCTGGGTGTCAACAGTGACCTTCGCAATTTTCTGTTCCGTCATAGGACGATCGTTGCGATCTGTTTTCACAGCAGCAATGCGATCCACAACTTCCATGCCGGAGGTCACCTTGCCGAATGCGGCATATTGACCATCCAGGTGCTTGGCATCGGCATGCATGATAAAGAACTGGCTGCCGGCAGAGTTGGGAGACTGTGCTCTGGCCATGGACAAAACGCCGCGCTTATGCTTCAGGGGGTTGTCAATGCCATTGAACAGGAATTCGCCCTTGATGCAATAGCCAGGGCCGCCCATACCGGTTCCCTCAGGGCAGCCGCCCTGAATCATAAATCCGGGAATCACCCGATGGAAAATCAAGCCATCGTAGTAGCCCTTCTGAATCAGGGAAACAAAATTGCGAACAGACTGAGGAGCCTGCTCCGGATACAGCTCAGCAGTAATGATGCCGCCATCTTCCATCTCAATGGTAACAATGGGATTCATAAGGTTAGTACCTCTCTTTCATAGCGCGGTCGATCTGCCGTTTCGCATCCTTATCAGCGGCAGCCTGGCGCTTATCATATAACTTCTTACCTTTGCAAAGGCCTATGGCCAGCTTGACGCGGGAATTCTTAAAATACACGGAAAGAGGAATGATCGAATAACCATCCTGCTTCACCTTGCCGAACAATCGGTTGATCTCCTGCTTATGCATCAGGAGCCGGCGAGGCCGCCGCGGATCCTTATTGAAGATATTGCCCTGTTCATAGGGAGAAATATGCATCTGATTGACAAACAACTCCCCGTTTTTGATTCCGCACCAAGCGTCCTTTAAATTGAGAGTGCCTGCCCGGATCGATTTTACTTCTGTTCCGAACAGCTCAATGCCGGCCTCATATTCCTCTTCCACAAAGTATTCGTGGTAAACCTGGCGGTTCTTCGCTACAATCTTGACGCCTTTGGATTCCAAGGCCGACACCTCCTCTGCCATCAGGTAATATCATTATAACACGCTTGTCAAGTTTGAAAACAGGAAGTTTTCAAACTCTTCCATCGTTCGGAAGGAATGGTCGCAATGCCTTTCCATGATTTCCACAATTTCCGGAGCAGTCTGTCGATACCATCCTGCCCAGGCAAAGTCTACATTCCTTTTTTCAGCCATTTGGCATCCGGGCATCATGTCGTCTACCACAAGAAGCTCTCTGTTTGAAAGCCCATAGCGTTCCATAATATCATCCAGCGGCCAGGCGGAGGGCTTTCGTTTCTCCTCTCCCAGTTCCCCATCATAAATCCGATCCGGAGCAAACCCGAAGTGTGCCAGATAATCCCTGGTGATATTTTCCGTACTGGAGTGGGACACTACGCATATCAATCCCCCTTGCGCTCTGTGTTTCTTCAAGATTCTGTCCATCCCAGGAAAAGCCGGCGGCATGTGGCGCATGACCTCATTGAGCCAAATTTCAAATTGGCGTTTGAAATCTTTTTCCTGAAACTCAAAATGATTCACACACATCTCAAAAAAGCCCTCCTGGCAGGTCCACAGAGAAAAATCTCTCAAAGAAAGAGGGGTCCCCGGGCGAAGTTCCTCCAGAGCTTTGCAAAAAGACGGATAATTTACAGTTTCCTCGCTGCGAACCACCGTATCATCGTGATCCAACACAAGGCACGGATATTTTAACATGATGCCTCCCTATAATAATCCATTGCGATACAGGCCAACACAGCAACTCGCTCATACTGTTTGAACTGTATCTGTCTGATGATATCTTTTTTCAGTATAACACAGGCAGTCTGCCATTGCAAAATTTTTATTTCAATCCTCCCCTGACATTTCCAAATGGGTTAAAATGATTGACGAATCTCCGGACCTTTGTTATGATTTTTTGTATCTACTACATCTGATGAGGTGACTATGCTTTGACACAGCTGGAAATCATTGAACGGGCAAATAAATATCTGGAAATGCTGGCGCACGGGATCAATCCTTTAGACGGCAGCCCCATTGCAGAAGACGAATTGCTGCACAATCCCAGAATCTCCAAATGTCTTGCGTTTTCCGCCGGGGTTTTGCAGGATGTTTTGAAAAACGGTGGAATCACACCTATGGAAAAACTGGACAAGGCACCGCTTTGCATCCCCCCGGAAGTTTTGCAGCAGTACCCCTTTTCCGAGCATCCCATCTCTATTTCAGAAATTGTAAGGCGCATCAACTCCCTGATCAATGTGGTCCGTATGGAGCCTCTGCGCTATGGGGTCGTGTCTCAATTTCTGGAAGATCAGGGGCTTCTTATGTTTGCCGCTCTTCCTGACGGCAAGCGGGCACGCAGGCCTACAGAGCTTGGCCTGTCCATGGGAATTGTAACGGCAGAGCGTGGGGAAGGCGCTCATGTATATACGGCAGTCCAATTCGATCGCCGAGCACAGGCCTATATTATAGAGCATTTCCCGGAAATTCAGCGCCGCTCAAACCAGATCCCGTCCCATCAGCACCGATCCGAAGAACCATAGCGGCCTGTTTTGGAAGCAAATATAGAGATTTTCGGAAAATCTGTCAATGACTACTTGTAAAATCACACAATTTGCCGTATACTCTTTTTCATAAACTGACCATACTCAAAGAAGAGAGGTAATACAATATGGAATCTGTTAGCATTCGCGAGCTATTCCGCAACACCGCGGACTATGTTGGAAAGACTGTAACCGTGGGTGGATGGGTCCGGTCTGTCCGTGCCAGCAAGGCGTTCGGCTTTATTGTTCTTCACGACGGCACCTTCTTCACTCCCCTTCAGGTAGTTTACCATGATACTCTGGATAACTTCCAGGAGATTTCAAAGAGCAATGTCGGTGCAGCTCTGGTGGTTACCGGCACCATTGTGGAAACCCCCGATGCAAAGCAGCCCTTTGAAATGCAGGCTGAATCTGTTGTTGTGGAAGGTGCTTCCGCCCCTGACTACCCCCTGCAGAAGAAGCGGCACAGCCTTGAGTTCCTGCGTACCATGACCCATCTGCGTCCCCGTACCAACACCTTCCAGGCTGTATTCCGTGTCCGCAGTCTGATTGCCTATGCCATTCACCAGTTCTTCCAGGAGCGAGACTTCGTCTATGTCCACA
>JARIBV010000015.1 GCA_029257335.1 Faecousia sp. | reverse complement strand
ATCCGATAAACAACTTTTCAGATAGAGATCAATGGAGCTCTGTTCGGAGAAAAGAATTTCATAGGGAACTGCAAATGCGGCTTTCTCTGAATAGTTGCTATACTGCAGCGATGCACTCATGAACTTTACTTCATTCTGATGCCGAGTGATCTGTGCAAGAAAACGTCTGCTTGCCCCCACAATCGCAACGGTGATCACCGTAAATTTCTGTACGGTTGGATGGGGAAGGCTGGCGATCCGGTCAACAGTTTTGTCTGTAAAAGATTTCTGATAGAGTGCCATAAGATCATCCATGTTTTGAATGGAGTGTCCTTGTTGAGTAAGCCTTGCTGCGAATACCATGTTCTGAGCTGCTGATCTCCGGAGCCCTGGATGGTCACGGAATCTTTGATGACCTGGCCATTCAGCGCAAGCCGCAGTTCTTCGATGGTTTGGGATTCAGAGAGCACGCGCAGCTGTGCGGCCACCTGCTCAGTACCATCGGCCTTGTGCTCCGTGGCTGTCACCACAGCGCCGCCGTAAAAATAGATAAAGAGTCTGTCATCGTCCATTCGGACAACTTCCCGGTCCGCTCTGTCTTGGCAGTCCCAAGTGATGGTGCTGTCAGCAGGAACATTCTTCAGCCGGAAGGTGCCGGCAAAACGGTTTCTGTCGGTCATCTCGGGCGCAAGTCTCAGCACGCCCTTTTCCACCTGGGTAACCTGACCATTATGCCAGACAAATTCCACGGGATATAGATCCTTTGCACCATCGATCACATGGTCCCCTTTGTCCTCGCCGAAGTAAGGGTAGCCCTGGTCATCTCTGCCCCAGGTCACGCCGTGCTGTCCCTTGTTCTGGTTGAGCCGTTTGAGGAACGCATCAGAACGCAGCACTTCATCCCCGGCAGGTGCACAGTCGATCATGTTCTCCGGTGCGATTTCCAGAATGTTCTCCACGGAGTTGGAGGCAGACCAGTAACTATTGAAAATTTTGCCGCCTACATAACCGTTAGAGTTTGCGTGATCGGTAGACTTCTGGAAATGGACGAAAGCACCGCGGCGGTTGTGTCCCATGGTGAGGCAGTTTGCAATAACACCGTCGTTCATGTTCTCCACAAAACCTGCGGAGTGCTGGCCTGTCACTTCACTGATACAGTTAACGATCATGCCGCCCCGCAGGAACTCTGCGAAGGGGGCGTACATATAGTAGTTGGGGAATCCACCATCTACACGCACATGGAGGTTCTGCACCACACCGGTTTTCTGGATTGTGCGGAACACAGGTTCTGCGGTCTGAATGGTAATGGTGTGGCCCGCACCATCAAAAATACCAACCAATTCCGGGGCATTGTAGCCGTCTTCAATCACAATATCCTGTGTCAGGCGGTATGCCTTTTTGGGATCGTTGTGGTCAATTTTGGAAAAATCCTGCACGCCTGCAATTTCAATCACGCCGTCCTTAGGAAGTTCCACCGGGAAACGATCCCGCTGCTTTTCCTGCAGCTCACGGATGGCCGTGTTCAGGGCCTCGGTAGCCTGATCCACCTTTTCCTGGGTTACATTGTTTTCGCTGACAACCTCTTTGGCAGTGTTCAGGGCTGCCTGGAGCTTGGCCCAGGATGCTTCTGTATAGTTGGATTCCAGTTTGCTCTCGGCTTCCTCAATGGCCGCCTGGAGCTTGGCCAGATTTGCAGACTCAATGATTTCGCCGCCGGGAACCAGCTTGGGGAAGCCTCCCTCTACTGCCTGCCAAATATAGCCCTTGCCCTGCGGGGTTTGGTTGAGCTTTTCTGCAAAGTCCGCTGTCTTCATGGCGTCCAGTGCCATGCCTGACACAGAAGAATTTTCGGCGTCAAAGCCATTGCCTGCTTTGATTCCTTTGTCCACGCCCTTGCCGGTTGCAAAGTAGCAATTCACAACCTTCAGTTTTTCCCCTGTGGGCTCAGCATTATAAACCAGACCGCCTTTTCCCATCAGGCTCTTGAGCTCGCCTGCAAAAAAGCAGTTGTACATCTGGGCTCCGTTCAGAGTTTTGTGCACCAGGCCTCCCAACGAATCGAAATCTACTTCCGATACCGCGGCGGTGGACCAGCAGTTATAAAGTTTGCCGCCATTTAACTCCACCGCAATGCTGCCGCAGGAGTGGGAGAACATTTTATCAGGACCTTTGATATCGCCCGTAGAGGTAACGCCCAAATTCTGAACGGTACCAGTGATCTTATCGGAAAGAGGGCTGTCTGTCAGGGTAACGGTATGTCCCTTTCCATCCAGCACACCGGCCACCTCCGGGATCATCTGTCCCGCTCCCAGCGTGATATCACTTGTGAGTTCATAGGTACTTCCCTTCGGGACACCGTTCAGCAGCTGATCGGGGCTGCTGACCTGTACCGTTCCTTCTGCCGCTGTCTGGATTTCTTCTTCCGCTTCTGCTTCTTTTGCATAGACCGCTCCCAGAGGAACAACCTGCACAAGCAGCACCAGCGCCAGCAACAGCGTCAGTACACGATGGGTCCATTGACTTTTCATGTTTTTCTTCATATGTCTGCTCCTTCACATAAAAATAAAAACCTTCTGTATCAAGCAGAAGGTTTTCAAAAAGCGCATAATCCCACCCGGGCAAGCAGGTTGCTCTTCATCCCAGAATAACCTTCCACTCTTGTAAAAGGCTAGTCTTCTGACTTCGTATCATCCTCTCAAACGCCTTCTCGAGAAATTCTCAATGGCATCATGTTTGATCGTCAACTTCACAGCAGGGGTGTCTGTATCGGATTCTCACCGATTTCCTATTTACGCCACTGTCGTGGCTGTACCCTTTACAATATTCAGTTCGTTTTTACTGGACGGCTGTTTCAAGCGACAAAGAAACTGCCATCTTCTCCAGATATTTATGAGTATACTATTTTTCCGTCTTTGAGTCAATTAGCTTTTCCGCTGTTTTACACCGTCATTCATTATTTTATATTGGTCATATTGGTCTATTTAACCAAATTCAAATGAAAAAGTACCACCATCAAAGGCAGTTTTCTGGCGGTCTGTATGCGTACCATTAGGCCTTGCAATGGTTTCGCTCAGGAAAGGCCCTGCAAATCATCCATGCAGGCACTGTAAAAAACAGCGTCATTCGACACAATGGTAATTTCCTGCCGGGCAATCTGCTGCCCTTTACGGATCGCTGTGACCGTGATCGTTGCATTTTTCACGGTTTCTTCATTGTCCCCCAGAGGGGACCAGCAGAGTATTTCTCCTCTTTCGCAGGTGGTTGCTTTTCCATATTGCGTCACCGCTCCGTTTTCAGGGTCCCAGCTGCACAGCACGCCATTATCTGCAGAAACTTCTATTTCGCAGTCGCTTTCCGCATTAAAGCGAAACGGCAGCCCCGGGGCCGAGCTCATAAGCGGACTGTATGCTCCCAGCAAAACCTCCGCATGAGGCCGCAAAATAATCGCATTGGCATCTGACATAAAATCAGAAGCAATCATCTCATCCTCTTCCCTTGCGGCATAAGCAGTCAATATAAACCCGCCAAAGGCCGGCTCCTGTTTTGTCTTTTCGGTGACCCACCCAGGGATCGCTGCGACGACACAGACCACAAATACAAGGCAGGCCACTGTAATCATGCGGTTTCGCTGTTTTCTTTTTTCTATCCTTGCGCTTGCCTTTCGGGCGATGGCGTTTCTGTATTCTTCCTCACTCTTCATGGCGGTAACCACTCCTTTCAAGTTTTTCTTTGAGCTTTTTCTTGGCTCTTGCGGCCAGATTATAAACTTGTTTTGGCTTTTTCCCCATCACTTTTCCGATTTCTTCATATGACAAGTCCTCGAAATAGTGCAGGTATAGAACCTCATTGTATTCTTTCGGAAGTTCGGAAAGTGTTCGGCGGAGCATCCTTTCATTTTCGGATTTCAGGAGGTCATCGCCGGTGTTATCATAAGAAAAAATCACATTCTCCGATTCCAGATGCACAAACGAAATAATCTTTTTTCTTCGGAAGTATTCTTTGATTTTATTATGTGCGATTCCATACAGATAGGTTTTTAACCCGGACTTCATTTTGTATTTTCGCGGATGTACAATCAGTTCAACAAAGCAATCTTCCGACAGATCCTCTGCTACATCCAGATCTCCCACATAGCGATAGATAAAGACGATCAGTCCTTTCTTGTATAGGTGGATGATTTCATCAAACGCCCCGGTATCTCCTTCCAGATAACGACAGTAGCTGTCTGTTCCCTTGTTTTCCTCCACTCTACTCACCTGCCTTTATCTCCTTTGTTGCATAGATTGGTCTTTTTACTCACTAGGTTCTTACTTAATAATATCATCATTGGGAAGTTCCATCAAACCATAAAAAATCCGAAACATCCTGATTTTCCAAGATGTTTCGGATTTGGAGGATACCGGCACAGATGCTTTTTCCAAAATAAACTTTACTATGCTCCCTGCCCTCATTTACAGAAATAAGACAGGAGAACGCCGTCAAAGACAGCTGCGATAAGGAACATCAGAATCCCTTTCAGGAAGGAAATCAGGTGATTTTTAGGGTCGCTGTACAGCTCCGGCCGATCTTTTGTACCGGTGAAGCGGACACGCTTTGTGTGCCTCCACCACAGCAGATCAATCACCAAAAAGTCAAATAGATTCAATGTCTCCCCCATAATGAGCACATTCCAAAAGTTTGGCAGAAAACCCTCCTGCCGTTCATAGAAGCACATAAAGAGCAGCAGGATGGTATAAAGCAACAGATTGAAAAAAAATCTTGCCACAGGAGATATTGTTTTGATCTGTGCACCCAGAATCAAATCGCACTTCACCCGACTCTGAATTCCGTCCGGGTAAGCTGACAGACCCTTCAGATTTTTTTCATCCGTGCCGGTTCCAAGATAACAGATTCCCCAAAAAGCCAGACAAAGGCAAATTGTTTTCACCAGAAACAGCAATCTTCACGCCCCCTTATTTCCTGTACAATGAATTTGCTTGCCTCGAGTTAGCTACGTCTAACTTCAACATTATAGCATGGCTCCCTTTTCTTTTCAACACCATTTTGAATGTCTCGGTAAGCGTATTAATCTGAGGGTACATATGTTGCCTGTCCACCGCCTGAGTTACCTCTATTCCACAAAGAGCTTAATATTAGTGGTAAA
>JARIBV010000109.1 GCA_029257335.1 Faecousia sp. | reverse complement strand
GACCCGCAACTGTCATATGATATACCATAATGATGCTCCTTTAATCAGAAAAATAAGGGCTTTACGCCCCAAATGACTCACTTGTACTTGTATAGATATTATACCACTCCCCCGGAAAATGTCAACTAGCTTTCCGGCAGGAATGTTCATTGTCCGTGGTGTTTCTGTGGTTTCCTATTTACTTCCCACCGAATCGGTGGTACAATAGCTTCAAGTTTCAAAAAGGAGTCCCAAATATGCAAAGAATCATTCGGATTTTGCAGAAATTCTGTAAAAAGGGCGACTTGGTCCTATTGTTTCTATGTCTTTTGACTACAGGCTTCGGTTGTGTTGTCATCGCCAGCACTACCAACTATATGGGAAGCAATCGCTTTCTTGCAGTACAGATCGGCGCAACTATTCTGGGCGTTGTGTCTTATATTCTCTTAACCAATGTGGATATGCAGCGTCTGGCAGAACGGCGTGAAATTCTCTTTGCGGTGGATGCCGTATTGCTTCTCATGCTGATCCCTTTCTGCACGGATGGTGGTACCGGAAACCGCAGCTGGCTGGATATTCCCGGCTTTCCCGTAAACATTCAGCCGGCTGAAATCTGCAAGATTATTTTTACCATTCTCCTGGCCAAGGTCATGCAGATCCATCAGAACAACATATCCTCCCCAAAAGCCGTATTTCCCATGGGGTTTCATTTGGTATTCTTGGTAGGCCTTAACATGGCACTGTCGAAGGATGCCGGTGTTTCCCTGATTTTTGTCTTTATCTTCCTGATCATGGCCTTTGTGGGAGGCGTGAAGGTATGGTGGTTTATAGGCGGCTTTGCCGTTCTGGCGGTTGTAGGCCCCTATTTCTGGAACAACATCATGCACGATTATCAGAAAAACCGAATCCTGGTAATCTTTGACAGCACCATTGACCCGGACGGGCAGGACGAACGCTGGCACATGAAACACAGCCTTCTCTCCCTGTCCGGCGGCGGCCTCACAGGCCAGGGACTGTTCCATGGTGCCCGCACCCAGGTCGGTGCTTTGAATGCCCAGCATACCGACTTTATCTTCTCTGCCATTGGCGAGGAGTTGGGTCTTTTGGGCTGCATGTTTACCCTGCTGCTTCTGACATCGATCATTGCCCGCACCATTTATGTAGGCCTAAAAGCCACCGACTACATGAGCCGTCTGATTTGTGTAGGCATAGCCGCGGCTCTCATCTTCCAGATTTGCATCAATGTGGGAATGTGTCTGGGAGTTGTTCCCGTCATCGGTCTGACGCTCCCCTTTATCAGCTACGGCGGCAGCTCCATTGTCTCCATGTATCTGGCAATGGGCGTGGTATCCAGCATCCACGCCCACCCGGCCCCGGCCACCCGAGACTATTATATCCGCCCCACTTACCACCCCTGATTTCGAACATGAGGCTGTGACCCCCACAGGTCACAGCCTCATTTCTTTATTATTTTAACTTTTCTGTTAGGGTTCCGTCGGGGGTTACAAAGACGGTGCGGTAGGTCGTATAGACCACCATGCCGGGCTTGGCCCCGCCGGGCTTCTTCACATACCGGACAGGGGTCACATCCACCGCTACATTCTGGCTCTGTCTGGCCTGGGAGAACCATGCCGCCAGCTGTGCCGCCTGGGTGATGGTTTCATCCGGAGGCTGAGACCCTGCGCAGGGAACAATCACATGGCTGCCGCTCTGCTTCTGCACATGGAACCACAGGTCATTTTTCTGTGCCAGCTTCGTGGTCAGCTCGTCATTCTGCCGATTGTTTCTTCCCACAAAAATGGGATAGCCGTCCGTAGATACAAACCGCATGGGCTTCGTTCCGGATTGCTTCATCCGCTTGCGGCTATGATCCTGCCGGACATAACCTCCGGCTGCCAGTTCTTGACGGATTTCCTCCAGCTCAGCTTCAGACTCCGCACGCCCCAGCTCTTCCAGAACGCTTTCCAGATACTGAAATTCCTCTGTCCCCAAAGTCAGCTGGTGCGTCAACTCCTTTTCCGCGGTCTTTGCCTTGGCGTAATCCTTATAATACTTGGCTGCATTCTGCTGCGGTGACAGCAGTACCGACAAGGGTATCGAGATGGGCTTCATTTCCGGGTCATAGAAGTTCTCCGCCACAAGCACCGTCTGCCCCTTGGTAATGGCGTGCAGATTGGCCGTCACAATATCCCCCATCTGCCGCAGATGCTCCCGATCCTGGGCGGCAGCCAGTTCCTTCTCCTGCATTGCCATTTTCCGACGGATTCGATCCCGGAGATTCTGTACGGTTTTTCTTACGGACTGTGCCTTCTGCCGCATGGTGTCCCGGCGATCCCGCAAGGTATGATATCGGTCCAGAAGAGTTCCAAAGGACTCTGCCTCCCGGCAGGAATAGCCGGGACCATATTGCATAATGGGAACAAAGGCATAGGCCTTCGGGGTGCCGTCGGGCTGCTCCAACAGATAGGGCTTCAATGTGCGCAGATGGGATGCAAAATAAGATGCCAGCTTCTTTGCAATCTGCGAAAGGTCCTGCCCTTCCAGCCTTCCATCCACATTTCCCAGCGCATAAAGGGCCGCCTCCCGGCACACCAGAGGGGACAAGCCACCCAGGCCGTCCATAAGGCGGTCTGTCAGCTTGTCAGGTCCCGCCTCATTGAGAAGCCCATAGAAATCCGCTTCCTCCATCCGGCTAGGGTTCCGTTTCAGAACAGGCTCCGGGTTCTGGTAATACAGCCCCGGAAGGGCCTGCCGCTTTGCAGAATCATCCAGCCCTACCCGGCGCAGGCAGTCCAGAATCCGGCCGTCGGCACTCAAAAGGTAGACATTGGTGGTTCTTCCCATCAGCTCAGCCACCAGGGTCCTTTCCACCAGGTCTCCCATTTCATCGGTACACTCAAAGGTAAGCCGTGCAATTCTCTCCATTGGAGGCTGCTCCACCGCAATCAGCCTGCCGCCGGACAGATGTTTTCTCAGGAGCATACAGAACATGGGCGGCTGGTCCGGGTTCTCCGGGTTGGCATTTGTGAGGTGGATTCTAGGTGCCGTTGGATTGGCGGCAATCAAAAGCCGCTGCCTTCCCCCGGTGCACCGGAGAAGAATCACCACCGTATCTCTGGAAGGCTGATGGATTTTCTCCACCCTTGCCCCCAGGGCTGTTTCTCTTAATTCATTCAGTACACCTGTCAAATAGGTTGCATCAAACGCC
>JARIBV010000087.1 GCA_029257335.1 Faecousia sp. | reverse complement strand
GGCCATGACACGCTCCAGATCGGTGATCTGCCTGAGGCAGTCCTCCAGCTCGCCGCGGATCACGGGGTTTGCCACCAGTTCCTCCACCGCACATTGACGGCGGTTGATTTCAATGGGGTCCAGCAGGGGCTTTTCCAGCCAGGAGCGAAGCAGACGGCCGCCCATGGCGGTTTTTGTCTTGTCAAGCACCCCCAAAAGGCTTCCACGCTTGGATTTGTCGCGAAGGGTCTCTGTCAGCTCCAGATTCCGCCGTGCGGTGAGGTCCAGCTCCATAAATCGGCCCGTGGTATAGAATTCCAAATGACGAATATGAGACAGATTGCTCTTCTGTACATCCTTCAAGGTGCGCAGCAGGGCGCCACAGGCTGCGATGACCTCCCATTGGCCGCTGATACCCAGACTTGCCAGATCGGTACCAAAGTGCTGTTCCAGCGCAGCGGCGGCCTCCTCTTCCTGAAACAGTGCGTCGTTTCCTGTGGTTACGCAGCATTCCAGACGCTTATAGAGGGTGGAGAGAATTTCCTCATTTTCAGTTTCGCCGCCCCGAATGACCTCTCTGGGGGAGAAACGGCCCAATTCGGCAGAAATCCGGCTGGGACCTTCTGCGCCTTCCGCAGCTGTGGCGTAAAATACACCGGTGGAGACATCGCAGAAGCACAGACCGTACCGGCCCATCTGACCAAACAGACAGGCCATATAGTTGTTCCGGCTCTCGTCCAGCATGGAGCTTTCGGTGACGGTGCCCGGGGTCACGATACGAACAATGTCTCGCTTTACCAGCCCTTTGGCAGTAGCCGGGTCCTCGGTCTGCTCGCAGATGGCGATTTTGTAGCCCTTGGCCACCAGCCGTGCAATATAGCTTTCCGCAGAGTGGTAGGGGACTCCGCACATGGGAGTCTGATCCTCCTCTTTTTTGCCCCGGTCCCGGGTGGTGAGGGTGAGGTCCAGTTCCTTGGAGACCAGCTTTGCGTCTTCGTTGAACATTTCATAGAAGTCCCCCAGACGGAAGAACAGCAGACAGTCCTGATTTCTGGATTTGAGTTCCAGATACTGCTTCATCATGGGGGTAAGTTCAGTGGCCATGGCGTTACTCTCTTTCTGTTATAGGCGTTATATTACTCGTTCAGGTCGCCAATCAGGCTCCAGGTATTGGAGCCGGTGATGGTGACATGGCGGAACTGACCTATGAGGTCAGGGCTTCCTGCCAGACGGACCAGACGGCCGCCTTCGGTTCTTGCGGTGAGCAGATCGCCGTCAGTGCCGTCAATCAGGACCCGGCAGTTGGTTCCGATATAGGCTTTGTGCCTTTTTTCGGAAATACTGTTTTGCAGCGCACAAAGTCTGTCGAACCAGGTGTTCTTTTCTGCCTTGGTGGCAGGGTCGGGCAGCTCTGCGGCAGGGGTGCCGGGGCGGGGGGAGTAGATAAAGGTAAACAGGGCATCATAGCCCACTTCCTCGATCAGGGACAGAGTATCTTCAAATTCTTGTTCTGTTTCGCCGGGGAATCCCACAATGATGTCGGAGGTCAGAACCAGGCCGGGCATTTTCTCTTTGGCGTAGCGCACCAGCTCCAGATATTTGGCCCGGTCATAGTGGCGGTTCATGGCCTTGAGGACCCGGTCATTGCCGCACTGCACAGGCAGGTGCAGCTGCTTGGCAATTCTGGGATACTTTGCCATCACATCAAACAGCTTGGGACCTGCATCCCTGGGGTGGCTGGTCATAAAGCGAATCAGAAAATCGCCGGGGATCTGGGCGATCTGCTCCAGAAGGTCGGCAAAATCTACTCCTTTTCCCAAATCCTTGCCGTAAGAGTTTACATTCTGACCCAGAAGGGTGATATCTTTATAGCCCTGTGCCACCAGATCCCGACACTCTGCCAGAATTTCTTCAGGCTCCCGGCTCCGTTCCCGGCCCCGGACATAGGGCACAATGCAGTAGGTGCAGAAGTTGTTGCAGCCGTACATGATGGAGACCCAGGCCTTCAGATTGTTGTCCCGGCGGACGGGGAGCCCCTCCGCTACGGAACCTGCTTCGTCCTCAATAAAGAAGGTTCGTTTTCCTGTGGTGAGAACCCGGTACAAAAGTTCAGGAAGCTGCCACAGATGGTGAGTGGAAAAGACACCGTCTACATGAGGATAGCTCTTTTTGATTCGGTCTGTAACAACGGTTTGACCGGCCATGCAGCCGCACAGGAAAATTTTCTGACCGGGATGGCGGCGCTTGGTATGGGTGAGGGCACCCAGATTGCCAAATACACGCTGCTCTGCATGCTCCCGGATGGCGCAGGTGTTCATAATTACCACGTCAGCACCCTCTGCTTCCTGGGCAAAGCCGTAGCCACACTGGGACAGCAGGCCCCGGATCCGCTCAGAATCTGCCTCGTTCTGCTGGCAGCCATAAGTTTCTACATAGGCCACAGGACTCTGCCCACGGCTGCGCCAATATTCCGCCACACGGGCACACAGGGCATACTGCTGATCCAGCTGCTCCTGGGAAATTACTGGGGTCTTACGATTCTCGTTCAATGCCGGTTCCTCCTGAAAACAATCTTTTCTGAATACAATATTTTATCATTCTTCCCCTCTTTTTGCAAGGCCCGCATAGAAAATCCTTCGGATCGTATAAAAACCATGGCTGCCAAATCTGTGGCAGCCATGGTTTGGAGGATTATTTACGGTCACTTTTCAGGGGGTATTTCTGATAGAAGTCGTGGAATTCCCGGTCAAACTCGGGGTCCCCGCTTTTTACATCGGTGAGATACTGGTGGGGGCCGAAGTTGCCGTCGGCAACCTCCAGCATGGCAACGGCTACATTGCTGCAGTGGTCTGCCACACGCTCATAGGCAGTGAGCAGATCGTCCAGAACAAAGCCGTATTCGATGGAGCAGATGCCGTCCTTCAGACGGGCCACATGCTGCGCCTTGATCTTTCGTACCAGCTCGTCAATGACCTGTTCCAGAGGCTCCACTTTATGGGCTGTGCTCAGGTCACGCTCCCGGAAGCATTTGACCGTCATGTCCAAAAGATCGGTAAGGGCCCGTTCCAGCACCAGAAGCTCTTGCTGCGCAGAGGAGGAGAAGACAATGGATTTGTCATGGATTTCCTGGGCAGCTTCCACCAGATCCCGGCCATGGTCGCCGATCCGCTCAAAATCCCGAAGGGTGTGTAAAAGGGTATTGACGGTATGACTGTCTTTGGAGCTCATGCTTCTGGCAGAGAGCTGCACCAGATAGCTGCCGATGATGTCTTCATAGCTGTCGGTGCGGCTTTCCAGTTCGGAGACGATCTCCACGCCACCGTCTTCCCAGTTGTGGATCATGGAAATAGCAATTTCAACGGCCTTGCGGCTGGCATCAGCCATGTCAGAGGTGACGGCAAAGGTGCGTTCCACAGCCACGGCGGGGGTGTCCAGCAGACGGGAGTCCAGAATCTGGGTCTCCTCGGGGTCGGCATATTTCTCGTCGGGAATGGTGAGAAGAGCCAGCTTTTCCAGCAGCTTGGACATGGGAAGCATCATAGCGGTGGCCAGAATGTTGAAGCTGGTGTGAACCACGGCGATGCTGACGCCGGTGACGGCTTCATCCATCATGGGGAGGTTAAAGATGGAATCCACCAAAGTAAACAGGATCAAAAATACGGTAGAACCGATAATGTTGAAGTAGAGATGGACCATGGCAGCCCGCCGTGCGCTTTTGTTGGCACCTACGGAGGAGATGAGGGCAGTGGTACAAGAACCGATGTTCTGACCCATAATCATGGGAATGGCACTGCCGAATGTGATGGCGCCGGTGGCGCTGAGGGACTGCATGACACCAACGCTGGCACTGGAGCTCTGCATGATGGTGGTCAGAAGGGCACCGGCCAGAAGACCCAAAATGGGATTCTGCAATGCGGCAAAGAGTTCCACAAACCACTGCTCGTGCTCCAGAGGAGCCATGGCATCGGTCATATGGCTCATGCCCATCATCAGAAGGCCGAAGCCCAGCAGAATGGAGCCCAGTCCACGCTTCTTTTCGGATTTGAAGAACATAAACAGCACCATACCGGCAAACGCCAGAACGGGGCTGAAGTTGGCGGGCTTCAGCATGGCGATATACCAGGCATCGCCCTCCAGCCCCGCCAGACTCAAGACCCAGGCGGTGACGGTGGTGCCCACATTGGAACCCATAATGACGCTGATGGCCTGCCGCAAGGTCATTACGCCGCTATTAACAAAGCCAACCACCATGACGGTAGTGGCACCGGAACTTTGGATGACAGCCGTAACGGCCAAACCCAGGAAAAAACCCTTAACGGGATTACCCGCAAAAGTACCAAGAATCTTCTGTAGCTTACCGCCTGCTTGCTTTTGCAAGGAACTGCTCATAACATCCATGCCGAACAGGAACATAGCCAAGCCGCCCAGCAGGGCCAGGATGTTAGTCAGGCCGAAAGTTTCCAAGATAATCTCCTCCTTCTTTTACACGGATTTAACTTCCGCAATCAAACATCTTAACTATACAGCATAAAATGTCAATTTTCATCAAATCTATGTAAAGTTTTAGAAAATGGCAATTTATTCATAGATAACAGAGGCGACTATGCAAAAGAAGCTCCTTGCAAGATGAAATAAAAAAAGTTCATTTTTTGAAAAATAGTGCTTGACAAAATGAGATATGGTGGATATAATAAGCGTGTTCTGTTTGAGACGCCGGTATAGCTCAGCCGGTAGAGCAACTGATTTGTAATCAGTAGGTCGGGGGTTCGAATCCGTCTACCGGCTCCAACACGAATCTCAACAAAACTGCATATGGGGGAGTTCCCGAGTGGCCAAAGGGGACAGACTGTAAATCTGCTGGCTATGCCTTCGATGGTTCGAATCCGTCCTCCCCCACCAAAACTGGTGATTTTCTTTGAAAATCACCAGTTTTTTGTATCTTCTCGCAACTTGCTGTTTTGCGGCAAGCGTTGAGAAAGATAAAGGTATCGGTGCGTGCAAATCCTTGTACGCACCGATTTTTTATAGAAAAGTAGGAAATAGAAGGGATACAGCCCTGACTGTAACATGCCCCAGCCATAAAAACCGAGGCTCCGAATGTGGAGCCCCGGCAAAGAGGAGGTTTTGCTGATAACCAGTGAAGATGTAACAGCCGGTTCTCAGCAGATTATTTCCAGAGAATTTTTTCACACAGACGAGCCAGGATGGCTGCGCCCTGGGAACGGTTGGCAGTGGAGGCAGGAGCCAGACGATTGTCGGAAACACCTTCCACCAGTTTTTCGGCAACCGCCCACTGCATGGCCTCGCCGGCGAAGTCCATCACCTTGTCATGGTCGGCGTAGCTGGACAGATCAGCACGCTTGGTGGTATCCACATCGTGCATTTCAGCGTAGCGCATCATGAAGGTGACCAGTTGCTGGCGGGTCAGCCTGGACGAAGGAGCAAAGAGACCGTTACCGATACCGTCGGTCAGCTTGGTTTCATACGCCCACAGAACAGCGTCAGCATAGAAACGGTCGGCATTTACATCGGTGAAGGGCATCTCACCGGAAACCGCAGGAGAACCCTCCAGACGATACAAGATGGTAACCAGCTGCCCACGGGTCAGATTGCTTGCAGGGCCGAAGCGGTGATCTGCAATGCCGTCCATCATACCGAAGCGGGTAACAAAATCCACGCTGTCGTAGAACCAGGCGGTTTCAGGTACATCCTGGTACATATCGCAGACAGGATCCTTCATGAGAAGCTGGAAGGCATCCATCAGAGCACGGTCTGCTGCATCCACGGCGTCCTGGATTGCAGATGCATCGGCGTCCACGGCTTTGGCATCTGCCAGTGCCTTTTCTGTATTGGCCCACAGGGTTGCATCCAGAACCTCTTCGCACAGGCGGCTCATTGCAAGCTCCACAGAGGCAATATCCTGCTTCAGCTGCGTCTTATCGGTATTGGGCAGCAGCCCCTTGATGGCCTCTTCCAGAGCGGCAGCGGCAGCATCCACTTCTGCCTGAGCGGCATTTTCGTTTGCATCCACAGCCTTGGCCTGTTCCAGTGCTTTGGCAACTTTGTCCCAGGTATCGGCAGTGTACTGGTCTTTCTTCAGGGCCTCAGCTTCGGCAATGACCTTTTTCAGCTGGGTTTTGTTGCCACGAAGCACCAGCTTTGCTTCTGCTTCCTTCAAAGCTGTCACGGCGGCATCTACATCTGCCTGTGCAGCGGTGGGATTGTCCGCCACTGCCTGGGCTTCTTTGCGTGCGGCCTGATACTGTGCCCAGGAATCGGCAGTGTAGTCTTCTTCCTTCAGTTCCTTTGCCAGCAGCTCATTGAGCTTGGTTTTATCGCTGTGCTGGATGGCGCTGCCATGGATTACTACATCGCCGGAAACGGACTTGATTGTTACAACGCCGTCGGTGTAAGCATCCACAGCTTCCCCGCCCATGGTGACCTCCATGGTTTCAGGCAAGGAATAGCCTTCGTCAGGGGTCAGCTTGACGGTTAGGGCTGCACCACCCTTGACGGTGGCGGGAGCATCGGAAGTCATGTGCTCCAGGGTGCAGGTAACGTTGTAAGAGGTGGAAATTTCGGGGGTTCCGTCTGCATTTACGGAGACCTCATAAGAGACGGTCTTGTCGCCCTCCACAATCACTTCGTATACATTTTCTGCGGCGGGGAGCCACAGATACAGCTGGTCATCTGCGGGGTGATTTGCGGGAATCTTCCAATCCTTGCCGTTTACCGTTACCCGCTTTGCATTGGAGCAGGGGATATTCACCAGATAAACGGGATCACTGTCCACATTGACCAGAGTTTCATCACCAAAAGCGGCACCGGTTCCGGAGGAAACTGCCTTTACGGAACCGCCGTTAATGCGGATGTTGCCGTCCTTGCCGAAGGCTCCCTTACCGATGGCATCACCTTTGGACTGGGCGATGGCGGTGATGGTGCCTCCGTTGAGATAGATGTTTCCGGTGGGGCTGCCCACACCGCCGCCAATGGCGGCTGCACAGGACTTGGAGGTGGCCAGGATCTTGCCGCCGTTGATGGTGATATCGGCACTGAGATACTCGCTTCCCTGGGGTGTGCCTACACCTATACAGGCGCCGCCGTTGAGGGCACTTTCATCCTTGTTTTCGGTGGTGAGATCAAAGGTACCGTCATTGATTTCCAGTACCAGACTGGCAGGTGCGTGGGATTTATGACCGGTGCCGATGATTGCGGAATTTACCTGGGTAAAGCCTGTAAAGCTGCCGTTGTTGATGGTGATTTTGGTGGTGCCGTCGTTTGCGTAGTAGCCGGAGCCAATGGCGGCACCGCTGACGGACAAATTGCTCATGGGTTCATTGCGCAGAGACATGTCGATGTCAAAGGTACCGTTATTGATGAGAATTTCAGTGTCAGCGTTGTTGGCACCTGCACCAATGGCAGCACCGCCGCCGGTGCCGTTGATGTCAAAATGACCGCTGTTCACGGTGATTTTGCCGGAGCCCTTTCCTGCGTGACCGCCGATGCCGGCGCCGTCGCAGTATGCTTCGCTGTTGAGATGCAGGGTGCCGGCACCTTCTATGGATAGCTCCACCCCGGGGGCAACGGAAATCATGGCTTTGCTGCAGTAGTTGTGGGCCGTCATGGTGTTGTCACCTGCCAGCTTTAAGGTGTTGCCGGTGCCGGTAAAGACAATGGCGGAACTGCGGCAGGAGCTGTCGTTGGAAATATGCAGATCCTGGATGGTGAGATGCAGGTTGTCATTTTTGCTGTCAATGGTCAGATTGGAATAAGGGGCAGAGCCGGAATTGGCGGCATTGCCTATGAGCCACACATCATGGGCTTCATCGGTAATGGTGATGGTCTTGCTCAGATTGGCAGGGATCTGGTAGGTGCCATTTTTGCGGATTGTGTGATCCTCAGGCCAGTCCATCATCAGCGCCGTGACCGTTACATCTGCGGTTCCGGATACGCCGTTTTTGGCAGTGGCCACCACATCACAATGACCGGCACCTTCAAAGGAGATGGTAGCCGTGTGGGTATCTTCGGATACGGAGACGATTTTTACTACCTCTTCATTGGTGGAGTGCCAGGTGAGAGAGGTGTCTACGGCATTTTCGGGATATACAAATGCCTGTACTTCCATGTTGGCCGAGTCGGTGCGGGCGGTGATGGAATAGTTGTTGATTTGCACCTTCTGTGCCTCAATATCCTGGCTGTCGGTGGAGATCATGTCGGAGGTGAGGATGTTCATGGCATAGTCCAGCACCATGACCCGGCAGATCTTGATACCCTGCTCCTGAATTTTGGTCATGTCAAATTTCAGGGAAGTGACAGCACCGCGCTGCTCCTCTTCCACAGGGATGATATCGGACAGCGCTTTTTTGGATTCCTCATCCACCAGCTGGACAGCCATAACATAGTGGTTGTCCTGTACATCGATGGTGACATAGGGGGTTCCGTCTTCGACGGTATAAGTGGTTTTCACCACATGAGGGGCCTCATTGTCGATTTCCACCTGGAAGGAGGTGGACTGTGTTGCGATTGTACCGTCCACCTTGCCGGTTACGGTATAGGTATAGCTGCCGTCCGGGAGGAACTCAGGTGCGCCCTGCTCGCCTTTGGTCATGGGCTGCCAGGCCTTCTCCCAGGGGACAAAGTCTGCAAAAATGAAGTTGCCCTGTGCGTAGAAGAAGGACTTCATGGCATTGCTTTTGGTGTAGGTATAGACTGGGGTTTCGGGATTGTCGTTGGCATATGCGCTGTAGGTAAGCTCCTTGGGGGCGCGGAGCAGACCCAGCATGGGGGTAATCAGATAATAACCTGCATTGTGGCTGCCGTAGGCAATTTTGTCTGCATGATATTTTTCCGTAACGATGTTGATGCCCAGAGGCTGCCCCTTGCCATTGTAGTCCATCATGGCGAGGGAGGAAGGATATAAAAATGCGTCCTTTCCGTTGTTTTCATAACTGCTGGCATCAAAGATGGGCGCTTTGCCCCAGTCGCCATAGTAGCCCAGATAGGGAAGGCCCAGATTTACACCGCCCTGGGGAGCGGTCAGGGTGATGAAGCCATCCAGATAAATGCCGTTGGGGAATACCTTCAGAGCATCCTTACCGGCCTGTGTCAGTGCCATGGTCACCTCCACGCTGACATTGCCGTGGGCGGGAACGGTTACGGTGTCTTTGGAGAAGGCAACGGTGAATTCATCCTGAGTCAGCAGACGGCTGTGATCGGAAATGCACTGGTGGCCCTTTACGGTCTCCACCTTTGCCACCAGAGGCATAGCGCCAACGGTGTAGGTTTTTTCGGTGTCAGAGAAGTTTTCAACGGTGAAAGTAAAGGAGAAGGAACCCTCTGCATTGTCCCTCAGCTCAGCCTTGGGACGCTCCTGCCCGTTTACGGTCAGATATGCACCGGAGTGAATGGCACCATGTACATTGGTAAGGCCTGCACCCTGCTTTCTGGGGGTGTAAGCCACACCCTCCCGATCCTTTACGGGAACGGCAGTGCTCATCAACAGATTGTTGATGATGGCACGCTTTTCGATTTCGGTCTTACCTGCAAAAGCCTGATCCACATACTGCTGCATCACAGCGGCAGCACCGGCCATATGGGGACAGGCCATGGAGGTGCCGCTCATTTCGCCGTACTGGCCACCGGGGAGGGTGGAATAGACATTGCCGCCGGGGGCGGTAATTTCAGGCTTCAAGGTGAGGTCGGGAGCCACACCGATGGAGCTGAAGCTGCTCATCAGGCCGCCTTCAGGATTTTCCACAGGACCGCAATGCTTCTTGGAGACAGAGATGGATTTGGTGGCCGCATCTCTCAAAAGCTTGCCGCTTGCCTTGGTGACAGATGCAGCGGGCAGAAGACCGTCCAGCTGCATTCTGAACAGGGGCCCGTCCACATTGTCATAGACCACAAGACCTGCTGCACCGGCATTTTTTGCGTTTTTCTCCTTCTCGGTAAATGCGATTTCGCCGCGCTCTACCACGGCGATCTTACCCTTGACATCTGCTTTTTTAAAATCGTTTACATTGCCGACACCGGTTACACAGACATACTCATAAGTTCCTTCCAGAGAATAGAACATTTTTGCGGAGTCCTCGGCGCTGTCGGCGTAAAGAATTTTTTGATCTCCCAGCAGGAATGCGGTCATAGAGGCCATCATTTCATTCACACTGGCCACGCTGAGAGCCGCGTCATAGGTAGAGGGGGCACCCACAATGCCATAGTCAGGGTTGCCTACCAGGGCCAAATCCGTGCCCATAAGGTTGTGGTATGCGGCACTCTGGTCGTTGCCCGCTGCAACCATCAGGTTGACACCGGCTTTTTTTACACGGTCATAAACAGAGTTGATAAGGTCTCCGTCATTGGTAAAGCCGCAGGGAGTGCCCAGACTCATGTTGGCGGCATCCACACCCAGAACCACGCAGTCTTCCAGAGCGGCCAGAATATCCTGATCGCCTGCGCCTGCATTCTTGTCGGAGAATACCTTCATAATGACCAGCTGCGCATCGGGTGCAACGCCGCGGAGCTTGTCGCTGTTGGCACCTACGGTACCGGCCACATGGGTACCATGGCTGTTGGCGTCGGATACATCGGCATCCTTGTCGGCATAGTCATAGGCAAAGGGGATTTTATCGGATTTATACAGATCTTCTGCCGTTGCACCGGAAGGCAGGGCGCCTTCTGCAACCTTCTGAGCTACAAACTCCTTGGTGAAGGTGGCAGATTCCACAGAACCTGCAAAGGCAGGATGCTGAACATCCAGACCTGTATCCAGAATGGCTACCACGGTTCCCTTACCGGTGTAACCTTCCTCATTGGCAGAGTCGCTGTTAATCATGGAACCGGAGGTGATCACAGGTTCCTGTGCGTCCTGGGGCTGGGGCAGCTCATAGCGGCCTGCCACCACAACCTGCTTGACACCCTCCAGAGATTCCAGCGCTTCCAAATCCTGATAAGTGCCCTCTACGGCAAAGCCGTTGAAGGCATAGGTGTATGTATTGGTAATTTCCAGATGTTCATTTTGAATTTTGGCTGCCATCACGGACTGCTGTTCCTGCATGGCGTTGAGCTGCAGGGAGCCGTTCCGGCTTTCCATATACTGCATCAGGGTCTGACCCTGGGGCACAGTATCCAGAAGAGGCTTCTGATCCAACTCTACAAGAAACACGACTTCGTCGTCACCATTCTGTGTTTCCTGCTGGAATGTGCTGCGGTCTAACAGCTGCTGAATGGTCTCGTAATTGGGTTCTTCCTTTGCGAGCACGGTTTGCCCCAGCACCGGAACCATGGTAAAGACCATAGCCAGCACCAAGAGCAGGGATAGTGTACGCTTCCATTTGTGTTGCATTTTTCTTTTCCTCCTCATTTTTTGCTGTGCACATGGGATATGGCACATAAACATTGTAAAATGTACATGAAACTTTGTCAATACTAGATAAAGTGTTACTTGTGTATTAGTAAGCAATGATAAAAAAGCAGAGGAATGTATAGAAACTAAATACTGTTTTTTATACACAATGTTTAATGTGCAACAGGAAACAAACAATATAGACACTTAAATGTAACATATAACATAATTTTTAGTTGCATAAATATTGCGAATAATATGATATAATCGGCGATAGAGCTGTTGAGTACGACTATTTTTGCAAAATGCTATGATAACAGAGCAATGAAAAGCGGGCGATGTTTGTACTATTTTGCTGTAGAAAATTTCATTGAAATGTCGTATACTAAAAAAGATCGGCTCTGGAAAACGGAAGAAAACAGACATAGGAGGAACCCAACATGGAATACAATGTACTGGGAAAAACCGGACTGAACATTTCCCGCCTTGGATTTGGCGGCATTCCCATTCAGCGCATCGAGGGCAAGGAAGTCAGGCCTCTGATGCAGCGGCTTTTGGATCACGGCGTCAACTACATCGATACGGCCCGTGGCTATACCGTCAGCGAGGTCTATCTGGGCCAGGCGCTGGAAGGAATTCGGGACAAGTTTATTCTGGCAACCAAGAGCATGTCCCGGGATAAAGAACATATGGCACAGGACATTGAGACCAGCCTTTCTAACCTGCACACAGATTATATTGACTTGTATCAGGTCCACAACCCCAATATGCAGCAGTTTCAGCAGGTCCTGGCCCCCGGCGGTGCGCTGGAAGCCCTGAAAGCAGCAAAGGCCGCAGGCAAGATCGGGCACATCGGCGTGACGGCCCACTCTCTGGAGGTATTTGCTGCTGCCCTGGAGCAGGACTGGGTGGAAACCATTATGTTCCCCTATAATATTGTCGAGACACAGGGCGAGGCCCTGATGGAAAAATGCAGAGAAAAGCAGATCGGCGTTGTGGTTATGAAACCCCTGGCTGGCGGTGCGCTGGAGGATGCCACCCTTGCCATGCGGTTCGTGAACCAGAATCCTGCGGTCAGCGTGGTGATTCCCGGTATGGCCACCCTGGAGGAGATCGAGCAGAACGCACAGGCTATGCAGATGCAGGAGCCCCTTACCCCGGAGGAACAGGAAAAAATACAGCATATCCGGGATACCCTGGGCCATCAGTTCTGCCGCCGCTGTAACTATTGCGCTCCTTGCACCGTGGGGATTCAGATTCCCAATGTATTTTTGATGGAGGGCTATCTGACCCGGTATGGCCTGGAAGGCTGGGCCAGAACCCGCTATGATGCCATGGAAAAGAAGGCCTCCGACTGTGTGGAATGCGGTGTCTGCGAAACACGCTGCCCCTATCAGCTCCCCATCCGGGAAATGTTGAAAAAGGCTGCGGCCTCTTTCGGCGTCTGATCGATGGTATAAAAAAGCTGTCCCGCTTTTCAGCAGGACAGCTTTTTTGCATTATTTTTCGTTTAAAATGACTTTTCTTACGTCACCAATCACATACAGGCTTCCGAAGGCCAGAATCAGTCCTTCCGTACCTGCCTGCTCCAGGGCCAGGGTCACGCCGTCTGCCACACTGTCGCAGGCGGTGACAGGCTTTCCAAAGGGAGTGAGCACTGCTTTCAGTTCCTGGGCCTTCATTGCCCGTGGATTATCGGGGGTGACGGTAATGAACCGATTGACCAGAGGGGCCATGGTGGCGTACATCTGGGTGTAGTCCTTGTCTGCCATGACGCCGGTGAGGGCGGTAATATCACGGCCGGCCAGATAATCCCGCACATTCTGCGCCAGAGCCTCCAGACACTGGGGATTATGGCCCCCGTCCACAATGAAATCGGGCTTGCGCTGCAAAAGCTCAAACCGGCCGGGCCAGGTCACATCACGCAGACCGCTTCGTACATTGTCATCAGAGATATTCCAGCCTCTCTCCCGGAGGCAGTCCACGGTGGTGAGGACCACGGCGGCGTTGCGAAGCTGGTGGGCACCCAGCAGGGGAAGTTCCAGATCTTTCCACGGGCCGCAGTGGAAGGTCTGCCCGGCAAAGCTTCTGGTGAGAGGCACGATGGAATCAAAGTCGGCCTTTTTGAGAGGCGCTCCTGCTTTAGTGCAGGCGTTTTCAAAAACGGCCTCTACAGAGGCAGGGCCGCGATACAAAGCCACCATGGAGCCGGGCTTAATAATGCCGGCTTTGGTTTCTGCGATTTTTTCCAGGGTGTCGCCCAAAACCTCCACATGATCCAGACCGATGTTGCAGATCACCGCAACCTCAGGGGCCTCAATCACATTGGTGGAGTCCCAGGCACCGCCCATTCCCACTTCCAGACAGACAATGTCGCAGTGATGCCGGTAAAAATATTCCATGGCAATGACGGTGACCAGCTCAAATTCCGTTGGATGCTCCGCCATGGCCTCGGCATGGGGCTTTACATATGCAGTGATCTCTGCCAGCTCCGTATCGGAGATGTCCAGACCATTCACATTCATCCGCTCGTTGAACCGGAACAGAAAGGGGGACGTATACAGACCGGTGCAGTAACCGGCTTTTCGCAGGATAGAGGCCAACATGGAGGCGGTGGAGCCTTTGCCGTTGGTGCCGGCGATGTGGATGAATTTCAGTTTCTTTTCCGGGTTGCCGATCCGGGCCAGAAGCTCCTGGGTACGGCCCAGGCCTGGAACGGTGCCTTTCCAGCAGACGGAGTGGATATAGGTCAGTGCCTCTTGTACAGTCATGTTGATGCTTCCTTTGTGTTAAAGTTTTGCGGCGCGGAAAATGCCGCTCTTTTGCAGAAAATAAATAATCAAAACATCCAGAACATAGGTAACAGCGAACTGAATGCTTCTGGTGCTCAGGAATGCCACCCAGGACAGGAACAGTGTCTCGGCTTTTCCGTAGACGGCGGCCAGGGTAAAGCTCTGCCACAAGACGGAGCCCAGTGCAACGGGAGCCAGGAATGCCACGGCCAGACGGAAAATGCTGGTGCGATTTTTGAGCCAGGGACCAAAGAGACCGCCGCAGACACCGTAGAGGATGGGGGGCAGGCAGAACAGGGGATTGTAGCCGAAGGGGGTAAACAGACAGCCGATAAAGTCAGCGGCGAAGCCCACAAGGGCGCCCGCGACGGGACCGAAGAACATGCCTGACAGGAAGATGGGGACGGCTTCAATGGAAAATCGGGTGAAGTCATTGGGCATGGGGATGATGAACCGGGCCAGCACCACGGACAGAGCACAAAGCATGGCGCAAATGGTGATGGTTTTGGTTCGCAGAAGGGAACGGGGACGACTGGTTGTCATAGTGTCTTGCAGTTTGGACATAAAAAAGTCCTCCTTTCAAAGTGGAGGAGGTTAGAGGGGAATATGCACTTTCCAGCTGTCATGCCCCCGTTTGCGCCAAATCGGCGCAGTTGGACCAGGTCACGGGGCGGCTCAACCCCATCATGGTCAGGCATCCGGCTCAGGCGGTTGCGGAGAACATACCGCGGGGCAAAGCCCCTTCGCCCGTCGGCAACCTCCCATCCGAACGGTACTTAACGCACACTCTCCTACTCCCTGCGACGCTGGATAGGTGTATAGTACCAGTTTTTTTCAAAAAACGCAATAGAAAATAAAAAGATTCTCATGTTTCCCTGCAAAATGGGAAATTGCAACAAGTACCAAAAAACTCCCTGCCTGATTTTTGGAAAATACAGGCAGGGAAAAGAGATTATTTGTACATCGCCATATAGGGACCGTGGGCTGCGATCAGCTCATCTACCATGGCGGCAATGTGGTCGATGGACAGCTCGGCTGCGGTGTGGGGGTCCAGCATGGCGGCTCTTATGATATCATCCCGGTTCCTGGTTCGGGCGGCCTCAATGGTCAGCAGCTGCACATTGATGTTGGTCATATTCATAGCCGCCAGAATGGGAGGCAGGCTTCCCACATAGGTGGGGTGAATCCCGGAACCATCCACCAGACAGGGAACTTCCACACAGGCTTTCTGAGGGAAATCTTCAATCAGGTGTCCGGTGTTCAGCACATTTCCGCCGATGGAAATGGGATGGTTGGTAATCATGGCTTCCATGATGTGGGAGGCGTACTCGGAGGTACGCTGGTGGGTCAGGTGGGCATCGGAAAGAAGATTGGCGCTGTCATCCTTCCAGCCTTTGATTTGCTTGATGCAGCGGCGGGGGTATTCGTCCAGGGGGATCTGGAACCGTTCGATCAGTTCGGGATAGTTGGACTTCAAATAGAAGGGATTATATTCTGCGTTGTGCTCGCTGGATTCGGTGCAGTAATAGCCCAGCTTGTCGATGTAATCAAAGCGAACCATATTGTCGTGCTTCTGTGCGGCATTTTTCTCCTTGGCCCGGCGGCGGATTTCGGGGTAGAGGTCATTTCCCTCCCGGTCCGTAATGGACAGGAGCCATGCCATGTGATTGATCCCTGCAATCAGTTCCCGGCGGCCCTCCAGCTTGTCCTCCATACCCAGCTGCTGCAAAAGCTGCTCGCTGCAAACCTGTACGCTGTGGCACAGACCCACCATGTGAATACCGGTGTTTTGCAGAATATAACCGGTGAGCATGGCCATAGGATTGGTATAGTTGAGAAGCCAGGCATCGGGACAGACCTCTTCCATATCCCGGGCGAAGTCCTCCATCACGGGGATGGTTCGCAGGGCACGCATAATGCCGCCAATGCCCAGGGTGTCCCCAATGGTCTGACGCAGACCGTACTTTTTAGGAATCTCAAAATCCAGGACGGTACAGGGCTCATAGCCGCCTACCTGAATGGCGTTTACCACAAATTGAGCACCTCGCAGGGCCTCTTTTCGGTTTTCCACCCCCAGATAACACTGAATGAGGGCTCTGCTCTGGTTGACATTTCGGTTGATGGTTTCTAAAATCTGACGACTTTCCTCCAGACGCTGGGGATCGATGTCGTATAAGGCAATTTGACACTGCTGCAAAGCCGGGGTGGACATGACATCGCCCAGAACATTGCGGGCAAAAACAGTACTGCCTGCTCCTAAAAATGTGATTTTCAGCATGGCGATTCCTCCTGTTGGAATTGGTTAAGGAAAAGATACCACAAGCCGTTCCCAATGGCAATCCCTGTATGGATAAAACAAAAAACTTTTTAGCATAATCAAAGAGAATCATAACCAACACGCAATGATGATTATATATCACAGAATGATTATGAAAATGTTGTTGACAATCAAAATATATTGTAATAAAATAGTAATTAGATAAAGCGAGTTAATTTATGATATGAACGGAGTTGGTTCTGCACGAGTCAGCAAAAAACAGTCATGCTTACGATAAATGGTTTTATGATTGGTTTACCCCTCGAAACTGGAAAGATAACACTCTGGCATACTGGTTCCGGTCAGATCTGAATTCGGGGGACCATTATCCTGGTGTTAAGTCATACTCTTAATAGAAACGGGTTTTGCTATGAAGTGTCCTTATTGCAACCAGCCTATGATATGTGGTAAATTATACAGCGCTGCTGAAAAGGGCGTGTATTGGTTACCAAATGATACAAGTATTGCTGAAATGAAGGGCTGGATTTTACAGGAGAAAAAGATCCATTCTATCGGTGGTATTGTTTTAGATGATTTATATTCTGTTGGTTTCATTGCTAAAAACAGACCCGATAGTTTTTATTGCAACACATGTAATATCTTCTTGACAAAATATAGCCCCTAGATCTTCTGATAAACACACTTGACTGATTAAATATAATCAGTCATAATCCACTATTTTTAAATGAAAGTCCCACTGGATGTATCTCGTGGGGCTTTTCGCGTAAGCGCCAAATCTGACAGCGACTAGACTGTAACCGCCCAATATCCCCACGGCTTGTGAGTCAAGTCCTAAAAGTGGTGTAAATTCCTTCAGGCAGTTATGCAGGGGCTGCCTTGCATCCCTTGTCTATCTTGCAGCACAAGGTGGACGGCCTGTCCAGACTGCCGCAGGCAAGACGGAGCCGGTGCCTTGACAGGCTGTCCAGCTTTTGGTATCTGGTCAGGCTGCCAGAAGACGGTGCTGCTCCTCAGTGCGTTTGGGCTGGGCAACAACAGATTATTTCTATACGTATTTCGAGGCATCTTCAAGAGATAAAACGGGGATTCATATGAATGGATTTACTTATGAATTATCTGCTGGAGAAAACTTCACTAGTATTCCAAATCCATTGACTTTGTTACCTGGATCTGTTCTCCATGTAAATGGAGCAAGTAGGTATGGCCATGCGATTGTAGTTACTGAGGCTTCAGGCACTAGATTTTGTGATGTTAAATTCTGCGGCAATTCTCCAATGCGGAAAGCTGTAAAACTATCGGATTGTGCTTCTTTTATGAATGGGCCAATCCGTGTAATGATTCCAACGGGTATGACTAAAAATGATATCTGTAATCATTCAAGCCACAGCTACGCCGATTCTTCCACAGGAACATCTTGCTATTGCGTGAGTAGCTTATTCCTGTAATTCAACAATTAACCTTGACAATGGGAGGCGTGTGTCATGAAA
>JARIBV010000064.1 GCA_029257335.1 Faecousia sp. | reverse complement strand
CAGTTGATTATCAGCCCCCTGGAACTGCTGTTCGAGGTGATCTTTTCGTATGCGTGCCAGATACTGGGCGATCCGGGGCTTTCCATTGTTTTTCTGAGTCTGGCAATGAATTTGCTGGTGCTGCCCCTTTATAAGCGTGCGGATGCCATGCAGGCGGAAGAGCGGGACACGGAGCTGCGGCTGAAGCCCTGGGTAACCCATATCAAAAGGACCTTCAAGGGCGATGAGCGGTTTATGATGCTCCAGACCTATTACCGCCAAAATCATTATAAGCCCACCAATGTGCTGAAGGGTTCCGTGTCCATTTTGCTGCAAATTCCGTTTTTTATGGCAGCATATCACTTCCTTTCAGAGCTGGAACTGTTAAGCGGGGTCTGCTTTGGCCCCATCAAAAATCTGGGGGCCCCGGATGGGCTGCTTGTTCTTGGAGGAATCACGATCAATGTGCTTCCTGTTTTGATGACGGCCATCAACCTGGTGTCCAGTGCAATTTATTCAAAGGGACTTTCCTGGAAAAGCAAGCTGCAGCTCTATGCCATGGCACTGATTTTCCTGGTGTTTCTCTATCCATCTCCGGCTGGACTTGTGTTTTATTGGACCTTAAACAATTTGTTTTCCCTGTTTAAGAACCTCCTTTACAGATGGAAGCGGCCCGGAAAACAAACAAATTCCATGAAGCTGGGTGCCTGTGCGGTGCTGTCGGCTGCAGGTGTTGGTTCTCTGATCTACTCGCTCCTGATTCGGCCGTCGGCCATTCTTGCAACCCGGATCATGATGGTGGCGATTTCCCTGCTGCTGCAGCTTCCCTTGGGATATCACCTCCTGAGAAAACCCACCGGACAGGCACAGATTACGGAAGTAAGCTCCAGGGATAAAACGCTGTTTTATGCCGGATGTGTATTTCTGACCCTGTTAACCGGAATTCTGATCCCCTCCGCCGTGATTGAGGCATCCCCGGCGGAGTTTGTCAGCCTTACCACACAGAAAAGCCCTCTGCTGTATCTCCTGAATTCCGGTTTGCTGGCGGCGGGAATGTTTCTGGTATGGTTTGGCGTGTTCTATACCCTGGCTAAGCCTGCCCACAAAAAGAAAATGGGCTTTGCGGTGTGGGTCATGTCCGTGGTAGGAGTCGTGAACTATATGTTCTTCGGAACAGACTATGGAACGCTTTCCTCAGAACTGAAGTACGAGGTGGGACCTGCATTTGCCACAAAAGAACAGGTCGTGAATCTGGTGGTGGTTGCAGCGGTATGTGTGGCAATTTATTTCATCTGGAAAAAACGGGCGGAGCTTGTGCGGGTGGTTTATTTTGCAGCAGGCCTGGCGGTCCTTGCCATGTCGGTATTCAACATCAGCCAAATTCAGTCCGTGGCCTCTGAGACGGTGGAGGATCTTCAGGCATCCGAAACAGACACCGTGCGCATTCCTCTGAGCAAAACCGGAAAAAATGTGGTGGTCATCATGATGGACCGTGCCATCAGCGGCTACATTCCATATATGTTCCAGGAAAAACCGGAGCTGCAGGAGAAGTTTGCAGGCTTTACCTATTACCCGAATACCATTTCCTTTGGCGGCTCCACCAACTTTGGCTCTCCGGCGCTTTTCGGCGGCTATGAATACACCCCCACCGAAATCAATAAGCGGGACCAAGACAGCCTGGAAACCAAGCAGAATGAAGCGCTGAGGGTCATGCCGGTCCTGTTCAATGCAGAGGGCTATGAGGTTACGGTATGTGATCCACCCTATGCCGGCTACAGCTGGATTCCCGACCTTTCCATTTATGATGAATACCCCGAAATACATAAGTACATTACAAAAGGGAAATATTCCCTTCCGTCAGAAATGACGGTGGAGCAGGAAGAGCATATTTTGAATCGGAACTTCTTCTGCTACAGCCTGTTCAAAATTGCCCCTACGGTCTGGCAGCCTGCCCTTTACAGACAGGGTACTTATAATGAACCGGATGCCACCGGCGGGCAGATCTGTTTGAGCCCCTCCCGGGCGAAGGGCGTTTCTCCTGTGTTTAGTGACGCTTACGCAGTGCTTAAAAATCTTCCCCGGCTTACGGACATTACGCAAGAGAAAGAAAACACCTTTGTCATGCTCACCAATGATACCACCCATTCCCCCACACTGCTGAAGGAACCGGAGTATGAACCGGCAGATGAGGTTGATAATACGGCATATGATGCGGCGCATCAGGATCGCTTCCTCCTGAACGGCAGAAAGCTGCATATGGACACCGAGAAGCAAGTGATGCACTATCAGGTCAATATGGCAGGAATGCTGGAATTGGGAAATTGGCTGGATTATCTCCGTGAAAATGGTGTGTACGACAATACCAGAATCATCATTGTGGCAGACCACGGATACTTCCTGCAGCAGTTTGACGACATGGTTTTGGATGGGGTGGATTTAATGGCCTATAACCCGCTGCTGATGGTGAAGGAGTTCAACAGCAGAGAATTTACAACGGACCATCGCTTTATGACCAATGCAGATGTGCCTGTGCTGGCAACCGACGGGCTGATCCAGGACCCCGTGAATCCCTTCACCGGGAAGAATATCAGCAGCGAGGCAAAGCTGGACTCCAGGCAATACATTATTATGTCCAGAGAATGGGATATTTCAATCAATAACGGAAACACATTCATGAAAAGTGATTGGCTGTCGGTGCAGAGGGATATCTTTGATATCGGGAATTGGGAAAAGGTCAAATGAACCCCGCAACCGAAATGGAGAAACAAGCGCAAAAAACAGAAACATGGGTAAGCCCATGAGAACGGCGCAGGACGCAGGGACAACGGCCTGCGTTCTTCGTACAGTCCTGTGCAAGAGAAACACTCTTTTGATATCCAGCATACTTTCTTTGAAAGCATGCAACAGAGATGTGACGAGAGAATGAAAGGAGAAAAAATGTCTATCTTAACTGCACTATATAACCTGATAATTGGCCCTCTGGAATTGTTGTTTGAAGTGGTTTTCTCACTGGCAAACCGGGTCATCGACCACCCCGGAATCTCGATTATATTTTTAAGCCTGGCCGTAAACTTTTTGGTGCTCCCGCTTTATAAGCAGGCAGACGCCATGCAGGCAGAGGAACGAGATACAGAGGCAAAACTGAAGCCATGGGTGACGCACATCAAAAAGACCTTCAAGGGCGATGAGCGGTTTATGATGCTTCAGACCTACTACCGCCAGAATCATTATAAGCCGACCAACGCCCTGAAAGGGTCCATGTCCCTGCTGCTGGAAATCCCGTTTTTTATGGCGGCCTACAATTTCCTCTCCAAGCTGCAGGTGCTCAACGGGGTGTCCTTCGGGCCTATTCGGGACCTTGGCGCACCGGATGAAATGCTGGTCATTGCCGGCGTTACCATCCATCTGCTTCCCATCCTGATGACGGCAATCAATCTGATTTCCGGATTTATCTATACAAAGGGATTTCCTCTGAAAAGTAAAATCCAGCTGTATGCAATGGCTTTGATTTTTCTGGTGTTTCTGTATGAGTCTCCCTCTGGCCTGGTGTTCTACTGGACCCTCAACAATCTGTTTTCTCTGCTGAAAAATGTGTTCTATAAGCTCAAGAAACCCAAGCTTGTATTGGGGATTCTGTCTTCTGCAGTCAGTGCAGCGGCCATTGTCTTTCTCCTGTTTGTGCATCCGATGTCATCGATGCGGAAACAGCTGCTGGTTGTGGCGTGCCTGCTGCTGTTGCAACTGCCCCTGATCCTTTACTTTGTGAAAAATCGGTTCAAGTCTCAAAAAACGCTGGAAATCACAAAGAAAGATAAAACTGTGTTTTTCCTTGGAAGCATTTTTGTCACGCTGCTCACCGGTGCCTTTATTCCTTCCGCAGTCATTAAGGCCTCTCCCGCAGAGTTTATCAATGTGGTAAGCCACAACAACCCTCTATTGTATGTGTTAAATTCGCTTTTGCTGGCTGCGGGCACATTTATTGTGTGGTTTGGCATTTTCTATATGCTGGCAAAGCCTGCCGGAAAAAAGCTTATGGGCTTTGGCATGTGGGCGCTGTCCGGCGTTGCCGTGATTGACTATATGTTCTTTGGAACAAACTACGGCAATTTGTCTCCTCAGCTCAAATACGATGTGTACCCGGAGTTTCTTTTGAAAGATCAGCTTCTGAACATTCTGGTTCTGATGATTGCAGTGGCTGTGCTGTATCTCATCTGGAAGAAGCGGGTGGAGCTGGTCAAAGTGGTCTATCTGGCCGCCGGCCTGGCTGTTTTGGGGATCTCCGTGTTCAATGTGAAAGAGATCCATGATGTAGCAGGGGACACACTTTCCAATCTGCAGATGAACGCACAGAAATATGCCAGCATTCCCCTGAGCAAAAACGGACACAATGTTGTGGTGGTGATGATGGACCGGGCCATTAACGGCTATATTCCCTATCTGATGCAGGAAAAACCGGAACTGAAAGAGCAGTTTGCAGGGTTTACCTATTACCCCAACACCATGTCCTATGGCGGCTTTACCAATGTAGGTACCCCGGCACTCTATGGCGGGTATGAATATACCCCGGTCGAAATGAACAGACGCTCAGACACCCCTCTGGTAGAGAAACAGAATGAAGCCCTGAAGGTGATGCCCGTTATCTTTGACAGAGAGGGTTATGAGGTCACCGTATGCGACCCCACCTATGCCGGCTATGGCTGGATCCCCGATCTGTCCATCTATGACGAGTACCCGGACATCAATGCCTATATCACAATGGGAAAATTCAACGACCTCTCTCCGGAGGCGTTGGCCGAAACAGAGCAGACATTGAACCGGAATTTCTTCTGCTTCAGTATCTTTAAGATTGCGCCTGTATTTACCCAGCCGTTTGTTTACTCCGAGGGCGTATACAATGATGTGGATGCGCTGCACAATGCGTCCGCATCGGGGCAGGGTGTCCAGATTCAGGACGGTGTTTCAAAAGCAACCGGAATTTCTGCTGCGTTTATGCGCTCGTACAATGTGCTCAAGAGCCTTCCACAGATCACGGATGTAAGGGACAGCAGTGAAAACACCTTCATGATGATTAGCAATGACACAACCCACGAGCCGGCGTTGTTACAGGCACCGGAATACGAACCTGCTGCCGTGGTGGACAACACAGCTTATGACGAAGCACACAAGGATCGGCTGATTTTTGAGGGCCGGGAGCTGAAGATGACCGAGGAAAAGCAGGCAACCCACTATCATGCCAATATGGCAGCAATGATTCAGCTGGGAAATTGGCTGGATTATTTGCGGCAGACCGGCGTGTATGATAATACCAGAATCATTATCGTGTCCGATCACGGAAACCCGCTGCATCAGTTTGATGATATGCTGTTTGGTGACGGCAACATTGAAGATGCCATGTTCTACAACCCACTGCTGCTGGTCAAGGACTTCAATTCCCGGGAATTCACCACGGATATGACCTTTATGACCAATGCGGATGTGCCCACCTTGGCCACCGCCGGCCTGGTTGAATCCCCCAGAAATCCCTTTACACAGAAGCCCATTGTCAATGATGTGAAAATCGGTTCGGAGCAGTATATTCTTTATTCCAGCAAATGGAGCACCGACGAAAACAACGGCAATACATTTTTGGCAGATGCCTGGTTTTCTGTGCACGACAATATCTTTGACATGAGTAATTGGAAGGAAGTAAATCCTTAAAGGGGTCTGTAAACCGGAAACAGAGGCATGGAGATGTCTCCGGAACAGAGTCATAATCAATAACAGCCTGCCGCATCTGAGCAACGCTCAGATGCGGCAGGTTGTGTTCTGTGGGAGACGGGGATAGGGGAGGGCTTTGACCGGCAATGGTCGTTGCCAGGCTTTTAAAAATATGGTATA
>JARIBV010000042.1 GCA_029257335.1 Faecousia sp. | reverse complement strand
CTCTTTCCGTGATTGAGGATCACAGCAATCCTTGCTGGGGCGCATTTGTTGACTTCATGTCCTGCACCGGGAATCATTTCTAATTTCGATTGCGGAAGCAGGGTGTTCAGCTGTTTGGCCGCCTTTTTATTTGCGTGATCCTTTTCGCCGCAGACAATGGTCACAGGACATCTCACTTCATCCAGCTTGGTGCTGAAATCCAGAGAGCGCATGGAGTGGGACAGCTGTATCATGTCAGGTTTCGAGATGCCCATATTTTCAAAGGCTTTGCGTGGCATACAGCGGAAGATGAGATTTTGAAAGTCGATCAGCAAAGTAGGAACCTTGTACTGCACACCAATCAAAATCAGAGAGGATACTTGATCTGCGTGTCGGATGGCATAATCCAGTGCAAGGATGGCTCCCAAGGAAAGACCACAGAGGATAAACGGCTCTGATGTATCCGCATATCTGCGCTCAAGCTGAGCGAAAACATTGGCGTAGGTAACCTCCTGACCATCCAACGAAAAAAGCTCCGGGCAGTCTGTATCGGTGCAGTGCAGCTGCTCTAAAACCGGGTTCCAATCCTGAGCTGTCTGCCCTAAACCATGTAAAAAGACAATCTTCATTTCGATGTTCTCCAATCAAGCAACAATCACATTACAATAGCAGTATTTTCTTTCATTATATCGGACTTTTCGCTTTATTCAACCGCAAAAGTGAAAGTCCATCAAAACAGTAAGTCAGAAAAACTTATTGACATTTTTTGAAATATAACTATAATGTACTTATACACTAAGTACATTAGGTACGATGAGTTAGGAGGACGGTTGTGGAAATTATTATCAGCAGCAACACCGATAAGCCCATCTATGAGCAGATCACATCGCAAATCAAGGCAATGATCATGAGCGGCGAATTGAAAACCGGAGAATCGATCCCATCCATGCGAGCTCTGGCAAAGACCATTCATGTCAGCGTGATCACCGTGCAAAAAGCCTACGAGGATCTGGCTCGGGATGGCTTTATCACAACAACGGTTGGGCGTGGCAGCTTTGTCGCTGCTCAAAACAAGGATTTCATTCAGGAGGAGCAGCAGAAACGGGTGGAGGAGCATTTGGTGCAGGCGGCAGATATCGCCCGAACCAATGGAATCCCCTTGGAGAAAATTCAGCAGCTTCTGAAACTATTTTATGAGGAGAGCGAATAAATGGAAACAGCATTACAGATCAGCAACCTGTGCAAGTCTTATAAAAACGCAGATTTTCAGCTTGAAAATGTATCGATCAAGATCCCCAGTGGCTCGATTATGGGCTTTGTAGGAAAGAACGGAGCCGGAAAAAGTACCACAATCAATGCGGTTCTGAATATCATCCAAAAAGACAGCGGTGAAGTGACCATCTTCGGAGAAACCATGACCGACGATAACCGGATGATCCGCAACGACATCGGCGTGGTGTTTGACACGCTCCATTTTTCCGGAGAGCTTACCCCCAAGAAGCTGGAAAAGGTATGCCGTGACACCTACGAAAATTGGCAGGGAGAGCAGTTTTTCTCCTATCTGGAACGGTTCAAAATTCCGACGAACAAGAAAATCAAGACCCTGTCCCGTGGCATGACCATGAAGCTGTCCGTCAGCGTGGCACTTTCTCACAAGGCAAGGCTGCTGATTCTGGACGAAGCCACCGCCGGACTGGATCCCGTGGCACGGGAAGAGCTTCTGGATCTTCTTCTGGAATTTGTGGAGGATGAGGAGCATTCGATTTTCATGTCCTATCATATGTCCTCTGACCTTGAAAAGGTTGCAGATTACATCACCTTTATCGATCAGGGCAAAATCATCCTCACGGAGGAAAAAGATACCCTGCTGTATCAATATGGTATTGCCCGCATGAAGCAAAGTGACTTTGAAAAACTTGATCCGCCCGAATATCTGGCGGCCAGAAAAAGAGGTTTGCAGATGGAAGCACTGGTGCAAAACAAGGCACAATTTGCCAGAGAATATCCGGGGCTTGTGGTGGACAATGCCACCATTGATGAAATCTTACCGCTTTTGACACAGGAGGATGTATAAATGAAGGGATTGATCCGAAATAACTTCTACACTGTGGAAGGCTCCTTAAAATCCACGCTGTTGATTTCCCTCATCGCAGCCGTTGTGCTTGCTGTCATTACCAGATTCACCACTGACAATGGCCCCCTTTTGTCCGGCATCATAGGTGGAAATATGGGCGGCTTTGGTGCATTGACTATGACCATTATTCAAAAGGATGCCGCTTCCAAATGGAACAAATTCGAGCTCACCATGCCTGTCCGCCGAAAAGATGTGATTACGGCACGCTATATTTCCTCTATGCTTTATATATTGATTGGCATTGTCATGGCACTCGTAAGTGCATTGCTGTTTCATCTGTCTACCGGTGCTTTGAACCTGGAGCGGATGAGTTATGGATTTGTCTTTGGATGGGGATTTGCGCTGTCCATGCCTACCTTTGTGATTCCTCTGGTCTTGATTCTGGGAACCGATAGAACAGAGCCGATCATTGTTGTTTCCGTCATTGCAGGTCTTGTTTTGTTTTTCGGTTATTCTGCGGTATTCTCTCCGTTTTTCAGTAATCTGGAGCATTCCAACTTCCTTTTCCGGTCTAGCTATATGATTTTCTGCACAGTGCTGTTTGTTTTGTCCTATCTGATTTCCTGCCGGATTTATCAGAAAAAGGAGTTGTAAAAAATCCAGCCCGGCAGCGCTGATTCTGCAAATACGGAAATCCCTCTCACTCAGCACAAGTCTGCGTGATGGGGATTTCCATGTAATACAACAACTCCCGAAAACGGTTCCGTCTCAACCATTTTCGGGAGTTTCTTTTACGATGTCATTGCCGAATTTTTAATTGCTATGCCCCAAGGTCTGTCCGCACCGGACTTGCCGTTCTTCTCCGTCCATTGGGAACTCCTCCAGCAGAGAAACCTTGTTCTTTTCCAGCAGCACCAGAATGGAGGACCCGCCATAAAGGAACATTCCTTTTTCCTGTCCCTTCTTCATGGAGCCGCTGCCATGATGATTGGCAATCCGTCCGATTAGGATGGCACCTACCTCCACCTGGGTCACGGTTCCAAAGTGATCCGTGTGCATCACGGTGTATTCCCGGCTGTTTTGAACAAACACAGGAAAGTTCCGCAGAGCAATGGGGCGAACCGTATGCAGCACACCGGGAATAAAGTGGTTCTCTCCCTTGGTGCCGGAGTCCAGATAGTGATAGCGGTGGTAGTCATTGACACACAGGCGAAATACCAGGCAGGTACCTCCCTCATACTTGTGCCAGACCGGGTCGCCGCCTAACAGATCGCAGACCGTATAGCTGCTGCCCTTCACATCAAAGGCACTATCCTTTGTGATGGGAAAGACGGAAAGCCGACCGTCACACGGAGAGACAAACGCCTCCGGTTTCATATCCACAGGCCGCAGCTCCGGCTTTAACTGTCTGGTAAAGAAGTCATTGAAGCTGGCAAATTCTTGCTTTCTGCAAGCGCTGGTGTCGATGCTGTTCTTTCTCACAAAGCCGGGAATCAGACGGGTAGAATGTCGGCTGTCCATATACCGTCCGGCGAGTCGGGAAAGCCAGGGAGCAGAGACAGCTTTCAAAGCCACCCGCCCGGGCGCTGTCTCATACAAAAAGGTCAACAGGGCGGATTCGTCTGTATAGTTGGCCATCGCTTAAAACACATACTTGCTCAGCAGAAGGAGCACAGCTTCCAGAAGGCCAATGCCCATCATCACCATCAGGGCCTTGTTTCCGGGCTTTTTCAGCTTGAACTTCCCCACAAAGGCAAAGGCCACCACCAACATCAGGACATGATATGCCCAGGAAATGTTTACCTGGCAATATTTGAATACCAACCAGTTCACCAGCGCAAAGGTGGGGAAAATCAGAGACGCAGAGGTAATGGGCAGGCCGGAGTAGAATTCTCGCTTGGTCTTTCCGCTGGCCTGAAGCTCATCCTCCGTCACATTGAAGTAAGCCAGACGAATCACGCCACCCAATACATACAGGCAGGAAACCGCAACCACAATGGGGGCAGGGATCTTAAAGCCGCCGGGAATCTGCCACATGGCGTAGCCAATGCAGGCAGGCAGAACGCCAAAGGCCACCAGATCGCACAATGAATCGATTTGAATTCCAAAATTGCACATACTCTTTGTGCGGTTTTTCTTACTCCGGGCAACTCTTCCGTCAAACGCATCACACAGTCCGGAAAACAGCAGCAGGAAGATTGCAATATAGGGATGGGGGATCCCGCCGCAAAGGGACACAAACACCCCCACCACAGCCGAAACCAGGGAAGCGTATGTCAAGATCACTGTATAATCATAAAATCCAATCATTATTTATTTCTCCTTATTTCTAACCCCAATAATAATGCGACTGACAAGCATGATAAGGCCGCACAGCAAAAAGCATCCATAGAAGGAAATTCCCCGGCTGAGAAGTGCCATGCTCACCGTATTGGGTGTAATCTTGGAATATCCGTCCAAAAACAGGTATTCCACCACTCCCATGGCACCGGGAAGCGGAACTACATTGGAGCCCAGAACCACGCAGGACTGCACTCCAAAGGCCGCCGGTGCTCCCTGAATCGTTCCGCCTGTTCCCATATAAACGAACACAGGAACCAAAAGCAGGGACACTCTTTGCAGCAGGTTAAAGCCAAAGGCACCGAAAATCAGCTTAGGATCTTTGCTGCCAAGCTCCACGCAGGCCCGATATTCTGGCATCTTATCTGCCAGTTTCTGTCGGTATTCTCCCTTTTTGCGGAGAATCCGCAGCTTTTCCAGCAGGGATAATGCCCCGTCTGCAATACGCCAGATGAGCTGATCGCGTAAAATCAGCACAATAAAGAATAATGACAGCACAAGCTGCATCACAAATCCGATTGCAACCAGGACCTTTGAAAGCGGACCGAACAGTCCGAATACGCCGGGGCATATCGCCATGGCCAAGGGGCCTACCACGAGGATCGCCAGGGTATACATCACCAGGTTCAGGAGCAATACCACAGAGCAGGTGGCACCAGGAATTCCGTTTCGCATCATCAAAACCGCCGCAGCCGGCTGCCCGCCTGTGGCAGAAGGAGTCAGGGCAGAGAAGAAAATATCCGCCGCTGACCAGGTAAGGCATTGATTCAATCTGGTCCTGTGGCCCAGACGATTGCAGATGAAGCGGTAACTCATCCCTTCTGCCAGAATAAACATCAGCATGGCCGCCACCGCAGCCACCAGCCAGCCCGGATTCATGGTGGATATATAATAGATAAAATCCGACCAGGAAAAATCCTTGCTGCTGGACGCTACCATCCACACCGTTGCGATTGCCAGTATCGGAAACAGAATCATCCACACAATGTTATTGTTTTTTTTCTTTTCCATATGCTTACCGGCTCCACTTCCGCTCCATGGCCTCAAACACTCTGCCAAACCGAAGCCGACGAGCCAGCCACAGGCCCAATTCACCAACAAGAACGCCTCCTGCAACATCTAAAATCACATGCTGCTTTACCAGAAGCGTTGAGGCAAATACCAACAGCGCAATCACAAACATGGAAATACGGTATCCATTTCCGACCCGACGGCAGCGCATAGCGCCGCGGAAAACCACCCAGCTTTCCAAACAATGGAGGCTGGGGAACAGATTATCCGGCGTATCCATGGCGTAGATGAGTTTGGTCACCCAGTGGAAAAATCCTCCATCCGGCACCTCCGGACGGACCATCACCGTGGGCATCACCAAAAAAATCACGGTGCTGATGATCTTCGCCATCATTTCTCCGGAAAAAACTTCATAGCAAATATCTCTGCTGTCCCGGGCAATCACAAAAAAGCCAACGATCCAGCTTATGAATGCGCCTACATAAATCACAATGGCCTCCGGGACAAAGGGAATGGCCCGATCCAGCGCCAGGGTGATATTCAGATTGTCCGCCAGGGAACCGCCGGTAAACAGTCTGGTGCCATAATAGGCTATTAAGTTCACAATAATCAAGGACAGAGCCGGTACCACAGCGTACTTAGGAATCCAATCAAATTTTTGCTTCATAGTCACTCTTTCCAACATACAATTTTCATCTTATCATTATACAGTTTTTTTTAAAAAAAGAAAGCCCTTTTTTAAAAATATTCAAATTTTACAACTTTTCAGAAAGAACTTTCCCTGTTTCTTTTCTGAAACTATGGCAAAAACAGCCAATCTGCCCCTCTTTCCCATGTCCCCTTCTTAAAAAAATCAGAAGCAAACCGAACTGCCTGCACAGTTTCCGATTTGCTTCTGACTGATTGCTGCACCATCCTGCTTAAATTGGGATTCCGGTTTTCCTATTTTTTCCCTCGAAGCTGCACAATTTCGTCGCGCAGCACGGCCGCGTACTCAAATTCCATCATGCGGGCAGCTTCCCGCATTTCTTTTTCCAAACGGGCAATTTCTCGTTCCCGCTCCACCTGGGTCATCTTCACGCCGTCCTTCCGGCGAACCTCAGAGGTGGACTTGGAAATCTCAATCAGCTCCCGGATGGACTTGACCACCGTCTTTGGCACAATACCGTGGGCTTTATTATAGGCATCCTGAATGGAACGGCGGCGTTCTGTCTCATCCATCGCTGCCGCCATGGCGCTTGTGACGGTGTCGGCATAGAGAATGACCCGCCCCTGTGCATTTCTTGCGGCTCTGCCGATGGTCTGGATCAAACTGGTCTCCGAACGCAGGAATCCCTCTTTGTCTGCATCCAAAATGGCCACCAGACTGACCTCCGGCAAATCCAGCCCTTCACGCAGCAGGTTGATTCCTACCAGCACATCGAATTTTCCCATTCGCAAATCCCGGATAATCTCCATACGCTCCATAGCGGAAATATCGGAGTGCATATACCGGACCTTAATCCCCGCTTTTTGGAGATAGTTGGTCAAGTCCTCTGCCATTTTCTTGGTCAGGGTGGTTACCAGCACCCGCTCTTGTCTTGCGGTCACTTCGTTGATTTGGCCAATGAGGTCATCGATCTGCCCCTCAATGGGCCGCACTTCCGTAAGCGGATCCAAAAGGCCCGTGGGACGAATCACCTGCTGGGCAATCTGGCCCGAACGAGTTTTTTCAAATTCCCCGGGGGTGGCGGAAATATAGATAACCTGATTGATTTTCCCCTGAAATTCTTCAAAATTCAGGGGCCGGTTGTCATAGGCAGAGGGCAGCCGGAAGCCGAAATTTACAAGGCTGTCCTTTCTGGAATGGTCCCCTGCATACATGGCCCGAACCTGAGGAATGGTCACATGGCTCTCGTCAATGAACATAATGAAATCTTCCGGGAAATAGTCCATGAGAGTCGTAGGGGGCGTGCCCGGCGCTCTTCCGGAAATGACCCGGGAATAATTCTCAATACCGGAGCAGAATCCAATTTCCGATAACATTTCCAGGTCGTAATTGGTGCGCTGCGCAATCCGCTGGGCCTCCAGCAGTTTATTCTGGGCATTGAAATAGGCAACCTGCTGGTCACATTCCTTACGAATTTCCTCCATGGCACGGGCCATCTTTTCTTTGGAAGCCACATAGTGGCTGGCGGGGTAAATCGCCACATGGTCTACAAACCGTTCTGCTGCTCCCGTGGTGGCATTGATCTCTGAAATCCGGTCAATTTCATCTCCGAAAAATTCCACCCGAATGGCTTTGCCGTTCCAGTAAGCCGGATAAATCTCCAAAGTATCCCCCCGGAGGCGGAATTTATTACGAGAGAAGTCCAGATCATTTCGTTCATATCGAATTTCTGTCAGCTTGCGAAGCAGGTCGTCCAGCGGTCGCTCCTGACCAACCCGAAGAGAAATGACCATGTTCTTATAGTCAATGGGGTCGCCCAGACCATAGATGCAGCTGACCGAAGCCACTACAATCACATCCCGCCGCTCCGACAGCGAAGATGTGGCACTGTGGCGCAGGCGCTCGATCTCATCATTGACGGAAGAGTCCTTTTCAATATAGGTATCCGTATGGGCTATATAGGCCTCGGGCTGATAGTAGTCATAGTAGGAAATGAAATATTCCACTGCGTTGTTTGGAAAAAACTCCCGCAGCTCACTGCACAGCTGAGCTGCCAGAATCTTATTGTGGGCCAATACCAAGGTAGGCCGATTCATTTTGGCAATGACACTTGCCATGGTAAAGGTCTTGCCGGAGCCGGTCACGCCCAGCAGGGTCTGTTCCTCAAGCCCCAGTTCCAAGCCCTTTACCAGTGTTTCAATGGCCTCAGGCTGGTCACCCGTAGGCGCAAACGGGGCATGCAATTCAAAATCCATGGTTCTGCCCTCCCAAAGTAGTGTACCTTTATTATACCACAGGCCGTCCCATCTGAAAAGAAAGAATTGTTCCGCCTTCCCTTCTCCTGTATTTTATAAAAAAAGAAGGCCCCTTCTCGGCAGAAGGAGCCTTCCGGTGAATTGGAGTTACTCTTCAAATTCATAGAGCTTTCTGCGCTCTTCCAGACGCTTCTTTATCTTATCATGCAGCAGATCTCCCAGGTCGAACAGACGCTGGAACGCCAAAAACACTGTAGGCGTCATCAGAAACACTGCCATCAGCACCAGCATCATCTTCTTGTCCAGAACCACAAACTCCAGTACTTCCGGGAGTACGAAGAAGCACAGAACAGAAGCCAGCGCCATGGCGGCCCACAGGCCCCATCGCTGCGGCGTAAAGGGCTTGCACACCTGGTACAGAACCAGCAGACCCGTCAGGGACATCAGCGCCGTACAGACCGTATAGAGCTGTTCTGTAGGAAGCTGAAATTCCACCACAAAGGCCACCGCCATAAGAATTACCACCAGATTGGTAAGACCGCCCGGGAAGGCCTTTCGCAAAACTCCTGCCATAAATCGCCCTTTCACCCGCTCCCTGTTGCCTTCCAGTGCCAGGAAGAAAGAAGGAATGCCGATGGTAAAGGCGGAAATCATACTCAAATGAATGGGCTTTACAGGATACGGGAACACCACCGCAATGGAAATCAGTGCCAGCAGCAAGGAGAAAATATTCTTTGCCAAAAACAGGGCTGCCGCTCTTTGCACATTATTGATGACCCGTCTTCCTTCAGCCACTACATTGGGCATGGCAGCAAAATCGGATTTAAGGAGCACCAGCTGAGACACCTGGCTGGCAGCCTGACTGCCGGAGGCCATGGCAATGCCGCAGTCCGCTTCCCGCAGGGCCAGCACATCATTGACACCGTCGCCTGTCATGGCAACCGTATGGCCTGCCCGTTTCAGTGCCTGGATCAATAGCTTCTTATTGTCCGGCGTGACCCGGCCAAAGACCACACAATTTTTTACTGCCTCGTCAAAATCCTCTCTGGTCTTGAGCCTGGTAGCATCCATATACCGCTCCGCCCCTTCGATTCCGGCCCTGCGGGCCACCTCAGACACCGTCATGGGGTTGTCGCCGGAAATGACCCGAATGGAAACGCCTTCCTTTGCAAAATACCGGAAGGTAGCAGGCGCACTGGCTCTGACCCGGTTGGACAGCACCACCAATGCCATAGGGCGAACCGCCTCTGGGTCAAGTGCCTGATTGGCCTCCGGTTTCTGATTGTACTGAGCCACCAGAAGCACCCGACAGCCCAGGCTGGACCAGGGTGCTACCGAATTGGAAATGGATTCATATTTATATCCCAGGATAAACTCCGGCGCACCCACCACAAACCAGCCTTCGTTGTCAAATTGGGCTGCGGACCATTTGGTTTGAGAATTGAACGGGATTCTTGCCCAGCACCGCCAGGGATCAGCTTTGGAGAAGCGTTCTGCCATTGCCTTGCCGGTATCGTTTTCCGGTTCCTCCCCGGAATACAGGGCGGAAAGGGCCTGCTCCAGATATTCGGGACTGTCTTTTTCCGGGTCAAGGGGCACCAGGTCCTGAACCTCCATTTTGGATTCCGTAATGGTTCCGGTTTTATCCACACACAGTACATCTACACGGGCCAGCGTCTCGATACAGTTCATATCCTGCACCAATACCCGCTTCTGCGCCAGCTTCATGGCCGATACCGCCATAGCAACACTGGTCAGAAGGTATAATCCTTCGGGAATCATACCGATCAATGCCGCCACTGTGGTTTCTATGGAAGTTGTGAAGTGCATTTCCAGCCCCTTGAACTGCCGGTAGAATAAAATGCAGCCTACTGGAATCAGGGCAAAGCCAACCACCCGTATCAGTCGATCCAAAGACCGCATCATTTCCGATTGGGTCGCATGGACATCCTTTTTTGCGGCAGCAGAAAGCTTGGCCGCAAAGGCGTCGGGGCCAACCTGGGTCAGCTGGGCCCGGCTTCTGCCTGCCACCACAAAGGAACCGGATTTCAGTTCATCGCCCGGCTTTTTGATAATGGCATCTGCCTCACCCGTAATCAGGGACTCATTAACCTGAATTTCACCGGTACGAACCACACCGTCTGCACAGATCTGGTCTCCTGCGGACAGCTCTATGATGTCGTCCCGGACCAGCAAACTGGGCCGGACCCCGATAAACACACCATCTCGCAGGGTTTTTACCGTCTTTTCCGCCACCAGAGTCAGTTTATCTACCGTGCGCTTGGAACGAATCTCCTGGACGGTCCCAATGCATGTATTGGCAATGGCTATGACCAGAAACATCAGGTTTTTATAAGATCCTGCCACCACCAGCAAGACCGCCAGGATCACAAAAATCAGGTTAAAAAAAGTCAGGGTATTTTCTTTGATGATTTGTTTCTCTGTCTTAGAGGGCGGGTCGCCGGGATCATTGGACCATCCCGCTTCCAGCCTGACCTTCACTTGCTCCTGGGTCAGGCCCTGCTCAGGATCCGGATCGTAAGGTGCCAGAGTCTGTCGCAGAGGGACCTCCCCGGAGCCTCGTTTTTCTTTTGCCATGACTCTCTATTTCATTCCTTTCGTTTCTGTCCATTCAGGCAGGCCATTTTCTCTGTCCCACAGAATCAGCAGATGTCCCTGCTCCACGGAGATTTCTGCCTGCTCCCCTAAAAAGTGGTTGCTGACCCCCAGGGGAAAATCATAAGTCAGCCTGTGTTTTTCAAGAGGATATTGCAGACCACGCAAAGTAACCCCACTGGCTATCCCTCCCTGACAAAAAACAGAGATGATTCCCGCAGCCTGTGGGTCAAAGCAAAGTTTTCCTGCCGAAAGAACGACAGCAATGTTTGTATTTCCGATGAGATATCCCATGGCTCCGTGACTGGCCAGGTAGGATAGTGCCTGAAAATTTGCAACGGTGTGGTCCAGTCGGGGGCCATCCAGGGCGCCGTAGATCAGGAACCGCCTGCATCCCTGCTGCAACCCCACCTTGATGGCCAGCATGGAATCCGTGTCATCTTTTTCCACAGGGTAGCGGTCTACCTGTGGACCTGTGGGAACATATCCCAGGGAATCAAAGTCCCCCAAAATTCCATCCGCAGGCAAGCCCAATTTCTTCAGATGCTCCAGCCCTCCGTCTGCCGCCAGAATCAGGTCCTCCGGGTTGGGCTGCTCCAGCAGACCTGAAAACCCTCCGGCACAGAAAATATGACAGGTTCTCATATGAGGGGCTGCTCATTGATCATGAGCTTAAATTGCAGGCCCAGACGCTCGGCTGCCTTTCGGCAGAGGATCATCCGCTGCATGAAGATTTCAAAGTAGTCCATCACCGAGCCAAACTCCGTATCTACCGTAAGCTTCAGCAGCACCTGGGTCTTTTCTTCGTTGATTTTCAGCCGCGCATGCTGAACCGAGTAGTTTACCCGGTCATGGATGTCAAAGGTGGAAATGTCCCGATTCCGGACTCTGCTTCTGCGCACATCGGCTTTGTCCGCCAGAATCAGTGCAGCAGCCACCTCATTCACAGGCACGCCGTTTCCCTCATCATGGTTGCCAATGGCTGTCACAATGGTGGCGATTTCCCCGGGATCACAGTCCATGTCATTGAGGATGCTCCACGCCATGATTGCGCCGGACTGAGAGTGCTCCGAGCGGTTCACCAAATTTCCAATATCGTGCAGATATCCGGCAATTCGGGCCAGTTCCTGGGTTCTTTCGTCATAGCCCAGAGTCTGGAGAATATATTTTGCCATTTCTGCCACATGCATCACATGTGCAAAGCTGTGCTCCGTAAACCCCAGAGCGGCCAGCGACTCATCTGCCCGTATGATATAGGTTCTGATGGCTTCACTTTTAGTCACTTCTTCGTAGGTAAGCAACAAAATCCCTCCCAATGGGTTTTCTTATTTCATATGTAATAAGTATATCATAGAACAAAAGGAAACGGAAGACGATGGATGTGAAATCTTCGTGAATTCCGTGAAAAGAGTTTTCCATAAAAACAGTTGATGTTCTTTGGAAAAACAGGTATAATATAGGAATCTTATCCAGGAATTCAGAAAGGAACCGCTTATGGATCATCAAGAAAACAGTAATCCCCGGCAGGTCCCTGCTGCCCGGGCCCCCGGAGGTGCGAGCCAGTCGGCCCGTCCAAATTCTCAGTCAAGACCGGCTGTGACGCAGGCGCAAACGCCCCAGGCCCCTGTGCGCCGGGTGCGTCGTCCGGCCAGAGCAAGCAGTTCTCAAAAAACCGCCATTGTCTGCCTGGCTTTGGGTTTTGTATTCCTTCTGGGCGCATTGTTTGGCGCCTCTGTTTGCCGTTTTGTCTGGGAAGGTCCTCTTCCGAAGCAAGAAGCCGATGCGTTCATTCCCGTGCTGACAGACTCTCCTTCCACACAGCCACAGCCCGACGGGAATCCGGAGCCTGTACCTACCACAGAGTCTGCAACTGTCCCGGTTACACAGCCTGCTGCCAAAGCTACAACCGCACCTGCTACCGAGTCCACTGCAGAGCCTCACTCCACACCCCAGCAGGACCCGCCGCCGGAGCCTCAGTCTGCCCCTGATCCGGTTCCGGAACCGGAACCAGAGCCGGAGCCAACCTCTGAGCCTGCCGCAAAACCGGAGGATCCTCCGGCAGTGGAATCCGAGTTTGTTATCCCCGACAGCAATACCAGATACCTGACCGCTGAGGATTACGAATCTCTCACGGACTGGGAACTGACCATTGCGCTCAATGAGCTTTATGCCCGCCACGGCTATGAGTTCAAGACCCCGGAAATTCAAGCCCATTTTGACAACTGCAGTTGGTACGAGGGAACCTTAGGCCCCGACGGATTCCGTGCCGATATGTTCAATGATATTGAGCTTTCAAATTCCAGGCTTTTGCGAGCCGCTCTGGACGCCAGATAGGAGGAGCATATGAATCTTACCAGAAAACAAGCGTGCATCCTGATTTGTTTACTGACTATGCTGGTCATCGCTACGGCAATGGGATTCATTGCCTACATTAGCAGCATTGACCGCTCCATGACTCTGATCTCCGGCTGATCCACAAGCTCTTACAAGCTGCCTGCCAATCTTTGGCAGGCAGCTTTTTTTAGGCATTATAAAAATTAGATTTTCATAAAAATAATTAAAAAGATACTTGACTAAAGAAGCTCTGTGTGATACTATGTAATTACCAAATAGAAAGGCGGTGATTCCAATGGGCTGATTCATTCCCCTGGACAACACAATCGGTAGCATTTCATTCCTTTCGAAATTTCAATGTAATTTCTACCATGTAAAAGATTTTCTTTTGAATATTTTAAGTCTTGTGTCTGTGAACAGATACAGTCTTACTCTTTCCAATCCCATTTTTCCTATAACGAGTTTGCTGCATCACGGCGTTTGGAGTATGTAATGCGTGGTCCCGGCCTGGAGCAGGTACGGTTGACAGCTCCGCTCCCTTCGCCCTTCCCAAGAGCAGCAGCGTTTTCCCATATACCCGCGTAATTGGTAATCCACACCATCCACATTTTTCTTTCTTTACATTTATTCCATTTCTTTACCCCCCGTTGAGCCTCTGTCGTACTCTGGTGCGGCAGAGGCTCCTTTTTTCATTTCGCCAAAACAAAAATGCGCTGTTTCACCAAAAAGGCAAAACAGCACATTTCATTTTTATGGTTCTTCAGGGTCTTCAAAGTCTTGGCTTTCGTCCGGTATCTCCACTGCCTCCGTTTCTTCCGTTACCTCTGGCTCTTCCGGATCTTCTAGCTCTTCCGGATCTTCCGTTGCATCCGTTCCTACCGTGGGGATCGTCTCTTCCTGAGGCCATTCCATCTTGGCCTGGGTGAGCTGACGGGAATTTGCGGTGTGGAACACATTATCCAGCCCCGGAAGCAGCCCTGTTGCAACGCCACGGGTTGCATAAACCGCATAGGTACGAAATACCAGAGGGCACAGCTGTCCGTCTTCCATAACGGCACTATGAAGATTATAGTAATTACCGCTGTTTTCCAACGCTTTGAGACACAGACCATAATGCTCGGCATTGGCCATGCCGCCGTAGCCGAGGGCACCATTTTCCTGAAAGAAGGGAGACAGATCAAAGTTAGGTGATAGCCGCACTTCCCCCAAATAAAAGTCAAAATTTCCCACCTTCAAGGCCCCCAGATAGTCCTCCCAGGGCAAAGCCATCACTTCCACCGTCAGGCCGGAGTCTGTCAGCTGCTTCGCAATGCTTTGTGCCGCCTGCACCCGGGTGGGATTGTCGTTGCATACCAGAAGCCTTGCACTGGTTTCATACAGCCCTGCATTGTGCAGGGCCTGAGAAAATGCCTCTGCATCATAGCCGAAGGAGGCAGCCAGTGTGCTGTCATAATAGTCCGTTTCAGGTGCTGCGGGCAAACAGGCCGCCTGTGCAAAGCCTCCATAGACCTCCACCAGCGCTTTCCGATCCACGCCGTGTGTCAAAGCCGCACGCACTTCTCCATTGGCAAACGGACTGGAACCGCTGTTATTACAGCCCAAATACAGCATAATGCCCGTTGCACAGTCCCATAGCTCATAGTCACAGCGATATTTCACATAGCTGGGAGAGCCGGGATCTGCACAGACCAAATCTGTTGTTCCAAACTCAAAATGGTCCCGAAGATCGGAGGGGGTAGCCCCAGCGCTGAGCAGGATTTTGTCAAAGTTTACTGCGGGGGTATACTCGCTCCACCAGTTGGACCTCCTCACCAGTGCCGGACTTCCTTCGTCTTCACCAATGGCGTAGGGGCCGGTTCCTATGGGCATTTTCTCTTTGACCTCTCCCGCTTTTACCACAGGGATATCCAGCAGAACAGGCAGATTTTCATGGGGGGTGTCCAGCGTGAGCACAACCTCTGTGGAGCTTTCTGCATGAATAGAGGTTACATGGCGCAGACGATCTCCATATACCGGACTTCCTTTGGCAGCCTGCAGGCTGGCCACTACATCCTCTGCGTGAAGGGCCGTTCCATCGGAAAAGGTGGCAGGTTCCAACTGAAAACGATATTCCATCAGGTTGGGCGATACCATGTAGGTTTTGCACAAAACCGGCTCTGCACGATACTGCGAAGTCACAATAAAGAGGCCCTGATAGAGCGCCGAAATAACAGGCCGATTGACAATTTGCGTACATTCATAGGGGTTCAGCCCGGCCTCCGGGAGATAAGACAGGCCAAAACGCTCTGCACGGGTAGGATGTGATGCTCCCTGCTGTGTCTTTGCCGGCTCCGTGTCCCTGGGCACACCTTGCTCGGGATTGCAGCCATAAAGCATAGAAATGCACAACACCGCAGCTACCAGTCCTATGATGTTCTTTTTCATCCCATCATTCCTCCCCCGGCAGCCCGATTACCGCAGCCAGAGAGCCGCGGTCTCCTTTCGTCACCCGATGGGACCAGAATCGATCCGGCTGGCAGGCCGTACAATCCGGGCTGATATCAATTTGCTCGACACCGGCCCGCCGGAGCCAGATTTCATTCAGGCATTTCAAATCCACATGGTACTTAGAACCGTTGCCGGAAATGGCGGGCTCCGCCTCCGGACCCATGGCTGCCAGAACGGCATCCGGCACATCCCGATCCGTCTCGAAGCAGCATTTACTGATGCAGGGACCGATAACCGCCCGAATGTCTCTTGGATCCGAGCCATATTCCTTTGTCAATCGTTCCACCGTCCGGGCTGCAATCCCGGCCACAGTCCCTCGCCAGCCTGCGTGGGCTGCACCTACCGCCCGTTTTACAGGATCGTAGAACAAAATCGGTGTACAGTCTGCCATAAAGATTGTAAGAATTACCTGGGGTACATTGGTCACAAGACCATCCCGCTCCTGTTCTACAGGCAGGATCAGCCCTCTGCCGCAGTCCTGCTTGCCCACCGGCACTACAATATCCGTGTGGGTCTGCCTGGTGAGAACCGTATCCTGGGGCTGAAACCCCAGTGCTTCCCCCAAGATTCGATAATTCTCCCAAACATTCTCCGGCCGATCTCCCCGATGCAGGCCCAGATTCAGGCTGGACAAGCTTCCGGTGCTGCACCCGCCGCGGCGAGTGGAGAAGCAGTGGATGGTGGGAGCAAGCAGGTCACTCTGGAGATACTCCAGAGTGTCCCGTTTTACAGTTAAAAAACTCAAAGAAATCTCTCCTAAGCCGCCTTAGTTCTCCATGAGATCCTTGTCACGGCAGCACTTCTTGTATTTCTTACCGCTGCCGCAGGGACAGGGATCATTGGGGCCGACCTTGTGAGCCTTGCGCACAGGCTGCTGCTTGACGGTCTTATCGCTGGCAGAACCTGCGGCCGCCGACTCCTTGGCCACCTTTTCGCGTCTCATTTCCTGGTTGACTTTCATGCGCACCATAAAGGCACGGCGCACGGTTTCCTCGCGAATGGCCTGAATCATGGCGTCAAACATCTCGTAGCCTTCCTTTTTGTAGGCCACAACCGGATCGGTATTGGCATAGGCCCGGAGGGTAATGCCCTGCTTCAGATCATCCATGGCATCGATCTGATCCATCCAGTATTCGTCTACCACCCGGAGCATGACCACCCGCTCCATTTCGCGCATCATCTTTTCCCCATAGAAGGCTTCCTTGGACTCATAATACTTAACGCCCTCCTGGTACAGTGCCTCCGTGATCTCCTGCTGACTCATCTTTGACAGAGCCTCGCAGTCCAGCTTGAAGTCACCCTTGATGAAGAAACGGTTTTCCAGCTGAGACAGCAGACGGGTACGCTCTTCCTCCGTGGAGATGGAGCCGCTGTCCGCCATAACGGTAGCCACCTGGCCGTCTATATACTGATGGAGCATAGACATAATGTTGCTGCGCAGGTCTTCACCATCCAGGACCTTCCGACGCTGTTCGTAAATCACCTCACGCTGCGTGTTCATTACATCGTCATATTCCAGAACATTTTTTCTGGCCCGGAAGTTCCGGCTTTCTACATTCCGCTGAGCGCTTTCCACCGCATTGGACAGAATCTTCTGGTCGATGGGGGTGTCCTCATCGATCCCCAGCGTATCCATCATGTTCATGATCCGCTCGGAGCCAAACAGACGCATCACATCGTCCTCCAGGCTCAGATAGAAGCGGCTTGCACCGGGGTCACCCTGACGACCGGAACGACCGCGCAGCTGATTATCGATTCGCCGGGACTCATGGCGCTCCGTGCCGATAATGAACAGGCCGCCCGCCTCTCTGACCCGCTCTGCCTCCTTGGCGATCTCTGCTTTATGGGCAGCCAGCAGTTCCTCATACTTACGGCGGATGTCCAGAATCTCCTGATTGTCCGTCTCTGCATAGGCATTGGCCTCCACGATCAGTTCTTCAGGCACTTCCTGACGGCGCAGGTCGTTGAGCGCCATAAACTCTGCATTGCCGCCCAGCATAATATCCGTACCACGGCCTGCCATGTTGGTAGCAATGGTAACTGCTCCAAACTTACCGGCCTGGGCAACGATCTGCGCTTCCTTTTCGTGATATTTGGCGTTCAAAACGGTATGCGGTACATTCTCTTTTTTCAGCATCTTGGATACCAGCTCGCTCTTTTCAATGGAGATGGTACCCACCAGAACAGGCTGGCCCTTTTCGTGGCACTCCTTCACCTGTGCCACAATGGCCCGGAGCTTTCCGGCTTCAGTTTTATAGACGACATCGGAATAGTCGTGACGGGCCACAGGACGGTTGGTGGGAATTTCCACCACATCCAGCTTATAAATGGAGGCAAATTCCTCTTCTTCCGTAAGAGCGGTACCGGTCATACCAGAGAGCTTGTCATACAGACGGAAGAAGTTCTGGAAAGTGATGGTCGCCAGCGTCTTGGACTCATTTGCTACCTTGAGGCCTTCCTTTGCCTCGATTGCCTGATGAAGGCCTTCATTATACCGACGGCCATACATGAGACGGCCGGTGAATTCGTCAACAATAATCACCTGATCGTCCTTGACCACATAATCAATGTCTCTCTTCATAAGACCGCGGGCCTTCATGGCCTGATTGATGTGGTGGTTCAGTGCGGTGTTTTCTGCATCGGCCAGATTTTCCACACCGAAGAACTTTTCTGCCTTAGCAATACCGGAAGCAGTCAGGGTTGCACTGCGGCTCTTTTCGTCAATGATATAGTCGCAGTCATAGTTGTCCTGCTCTTCTTTCTCGTCGGTTTTGGCAAACACCTGCTTGCGCAGACCGGAAACAAAGAAATCTGCCATTTCGTAGAGCTTGGTAGAGGCTTCGCCCTTGCCGGAAATAATCAGAGGGGTCCGGGCTTCATCGATGAGGATGGAGTCCACCTCATCCACGATGGCAAAGCTGTGTCCACGCTGCACCAGCTCTTCTTTATACAGAGCCATGTTGTCCCGAAGGTAATCAAAGCCCAATTCGTTGTTTGTACAATAGGTAATATCGGCCTGATATGCCTTCCGACGCTGCTCGGGGCTCATAGAAGGAATGATGAGGCCTACCGTAAGGCCCAGGAACCGATAGACCTTGCCCATCCACTCAGAGTCACGCTTGGCCAGGTATTCATTGACCGTGACAACATGAACGCCCTTACCGGTCAAAGCATTGAGGTACGCAGGCAGAATGGCCACCAGGGTCTTACCTTCGCCTGTTCTCATTTCTGCAATTCGACCCTGATGCAGCACAATGCCGCCGATGAGCTGAACCTTATAGGGCCGCATTCCCAGCACCCGATCCGCAGCCTCCCGGCATACGGCGAAGGCCTCAGGCAGGAGGCTGTCCAGTTCCTCTCCGTTTGCATATCGCTCTTTAAATTCCTGTGTTTTTTCCCGAAGCTCTACATCAGAGAGCTTCTTAATCTGAGGTCCCAGCTCCTCAATTTTATCTATCAGCGGCTGGAGCCGCTTCACTTCCCGTTGTGAACGAGTGCCGAAAATTTTTGTAATAAGTCCCATAGGTCTTCCCTTTCCATGTGTTGCTTTAGCCGAAGCCCGGCTGTAATAGGATAGCTTCTGATTATTATAGCATATGAAACTTAAAAAAGACAGAATTATTTGTGAATTGCGGAGGCAAAATCTCAAAAATATCCACAGCCCCTCCACTGGTTTTGCATTATTATGGATGAACCCCTTCTTGACACTCTGATTGTTCCGGGATATACTAACACAAAGAGAAAGGAAGTGTGGAAAACAACTATGTCTCAAACAAATGCAAAAACAGAACTTTTTGAGTCTATGCCGATTCCAAAGGCCGTGGCACAGCTCAGTATTCCCATGGTCATCAGTTCCCTTGTAACCGTAATCTATAACCTGGCAGACACCTATTTTGTCGGTATGCTGAATAACCCCATCGAAAATGCAGCCGTCACACTGGTTTACCCCGTTATGCTGGCCTTCTACGCCTTTAATAACCTTTTTGGCGTTGGCACCTCCAGCATGATGAGCCGTTCTCTTGGACGAGGCGACTATGAACGAGTCAAAAACAGCTCCGCTTTTGGCTTTTACGGTGCGCTGTTCAGCGGACTTCTATTTTCCTTAATTTGTCTGATTTTCCGACTTCCTCTTCTGGACCTGCTGGGAGCAGATGAGTACACCCGAACCGCTACAAACAATTATCTGTTCTGGACGGTGCTGTGCGGTGCTGCACCTGCTATTTTGAATGTTGTCCAATCCCAAATGGTGCGAAGTGAAGGCTTCTCCCTCCACGCAGGCATCGGCACCATGAGCGGCTGCATTCTGAATATTATTCTTGACCCCATCTTTATTCTTCCCTGGGGTCTCAATATGGGTGCCGCAGGTGCTGGCTTAGCTACCTTTATCTCCAACTCCGTTGCCTGTCTGTACTTTATCGTGCTGGCCCGTGTCAAGCGTGGTCATACCTTCTGTAGTATGGATATCCGCAGACTGAAGAAGGTAGACAAGATCGTGGTAAAAGAGATCCTGGGCGTTGGTATTCCTGCCTCCATTCAGAATCTGCTGAATGTCACCGGCACCACCATCCTCAACAACTTCACTGCTGCCCACGGTGCTTCTGCTGTTGCCGCCATGGGTGTGGCCCAGAAGCTCACCATGGTTCCCACTCAGGTTGCCATGGGCTTCTCTCAGGGCATCATGCCTCTTGTCAGCTATAACTACGCCAGCGGCAACCGCAAGCGTATGAGAAGCGCCATCACCTTCTCTGCCACCATCGTAACCCCCGTGATGATTCTGGTTTCTCTTGGCTACTGGCTGGGAGCAGGCCCCCTGGTGCAGGCCTTTATGGACGATCCCCAAATTATCGCCTATGGTGCCCGATTCCTTCGTGGGCTGTGTATTGGCATCACTTTCCTGTGCCTGGACTTTTTGGTGGTTGGCGTGTTCCAGTCCCTGGGCATGGGAAAAAACGCGCTGATTTTTGCCATTTTGCGAAAGCTGGTTCTGGAAATACCTCTTTTGTACTTGCTCAACGCACTCTACCCTCTCTATGGTCTGGCCTACGCACAGCCTGTGGCCGAGATCATTTTGGCTGCCGTTGCCATGTTCATGCTCCAGCGAATTTTCCAGATGCCCCAAACCCAGCAAAACACTTCTTCTGAAGAAGCAAACAGCTAGAAAAAAGAGCTGTATCAAACTTCAATTTTTTAAAACTCACAAAATAAATTCCAGCAGAAAACAGGGTACAGCCTGATTTCTGCTGGAATTTTAAATTTTATAGATAGAAAAATGGCGCTACAGAGACTTTGGGTACAGCCACTTTCCCTTTCTGAACTTTAAAACCGAACCCCGTCGCGTGGTTGCATGGTTATCACTTTGTTGTCCCCTATCACAACGATGGTCTTTGTGCCAAACAGGCCGCTTCTTTGGAAGTGGGCCTGTTGATCATTTACTTGAATTTTCTGTCGAAGCAGGGAAATCTATACCATAAACCGATAGATGAATGTGACAATCTGCGCTCTGTTACAAGTATCCTCAGGCTTAAAAATTCCCGGCTGCACTCCGGAAGCAATGAGTTCTTCCGTCGCCCAAAGGACTGCCTCATAGTAGTAGGCCTCAGGATTCTGAACGTCATCAAATCTGCACACTGTGGAAACAGGCCTACTCCCGTCTGTCAGGCGCCACAGAAATGTTACTACCTGTCCACGGGTACAGGTACTGTCCGGTTTATACAACTCCGGTGTAATCCCATTGGTGATTCCATTTTCCACCGCCCACAGCACTGCCTTGTAGTAGAACCGGGAAGGATCCTGCACATCGGCAAAGGGACTCTCCATGGTTTCAGGCTCAGGTCTGCCTGCCAGGCGCCATAGGAATGTCATCACCTGCCCACGGGTACAATTTTCCTTAGGAGTAAAGGTAGTGGCCGTGATGCCGTCCGTAACCTTGTTTCCTGCTGCCCAGATTACCGGGTGATAATAGTAGGCGTCCTTTTTGATGTCTGTAAAAGGATTATGGTAGAATCCAAATGTCACTTTTCTGTCGGGTCGCACCTGATAGCTGTATTCGGCTTTATTGACATCAGGGCTCATGGTAAAGGCATGGCGTTCCTGATGAAACTCACCGCCTACCACTTGAGAAACCTTACCGATATTGAAGTTTCCCGGCAAAGCGGTATAATCGAAGTTCTCTCTTTCCGGGATCACATACATGTTATAATCACACATAACCACTCGGACTCTCGTGTGATCCCAAAGATCCAAACTGGTCAGCAGGTTCTTTCCGCAATCCAGAAAATCCAGTTTTGGATTCTCTCCAAAATCCAAAGTCTCCAAGTGGTTCTGAAAACAATCCAATACTTCAAGATTTTTATTCGATGTCAAATTCAAGCAGGTCAGTTCGTTGCCTGCACATTCCAACGAAACGAGAGAAAGGTTTTTGCTTACATCCAGGCTTTCCAGTTTATTGCCTATACAGGAGAGCTTCTTTAGTGCCGTATTGTGGCTGACATCTAGGCTCGTCAACCAGTTTAAGCTGCATTCCAACTCCCGCAGTGCCGTATTTTTACTCAAATCCAGCATCTTTAACCGGTTAAACCCGCAGTAGAGAATTTCCAGCTCTGTGTTCTGACCCAGGTCCAGCCTTGTCAGTTTGTTATGGTCACATATAAGTTCTTCCAAATCCTGATTCTGACTAAGATCCAGGCTTTCCAGTTGGTTATCATTGCAGATCAAAACTTTTAACTCTGTAAAATGCTCAATCCCTTGTAAACTTTTGATTCCCGCACGATCAGCCTCCAAGGTTTCCACAAGGACTATTTCTTCCGGAGATAGGATCTCGTTGTGATCCTGATCATAGCTTCTGACACATTCTCTAAAATTTGCATCCGGAAAATTGGTTTCGTTAATCTCTACCTCTTCGGAAAGAGGTTCTGTTGCAGACACTGCTGCCGGAGCTGCTCCCACCACCATACAAAGAGTCAGCAGCAAAGAAAGCAGTCTTCCAATACTTTTGTGATTTGTTGCCATATTCTGCTCCTCGCTTTCGTCATCAAAACAGTCGCATTTCGGAGCAGGCTGTGCGCACTGTCCTGTCCGAATCGCATGTTCTAATATAAATTATAAGAAAACTTTTATAAGATTGCAAGGCTTTATGCGGCTGAACTTTTTTAAACTTCACCAATTTTTATGATAGCCATTTTACAAAACACACAAATACCAAAAATCGGTCAGTCTCTCAGGACCAACCGATTTTTCTTTTTCTCTATCAAGGCTTACAGCAATCCCATGGTGTTAAGGAACAATGTCCACAAAAATATAGTCACAAGAGAGAGCAAGGTACTCAATGCCACCATTTGGGCTGCCATATCTCCATCTGCCCCCATTGCAACTGCCATAGGATAACTGGCTACCGCCGTAGGAGCTGCGAATAACGCCATAATGGCGCACAGTTCTGTTCCCCGAAACCCCAGCAAAATAGCCGGTGTCACCATGGTCAAGGGGACAATTAGAAGGCGAGTCACCAAACCAATGGTAAGCGCTTTTCTCTTGGCCGCAAAATCCCCCAGTCGAAAACTAACCCCCAAAGAAAGGAAACTGAGCGGGGTTGTGATGGCCACTAAATCAGAAATGACCCCCTCGATCACAGAAGGAAATCGAATGCCGGAAAAATTGATTGCAAGACCCAACAGTGCCGCCACGATCATTGGATTTTTAAGCACCGCCGCAATGAGGGCCATGGGCTTTGGATGGCCTGCTCGGCCAATTTCCAAAACCACTGCCGACAGCGCATTGAATGTAGGCACTGCTACAGCGCCCAAAAGGATCAAGGTTCCCACGCCTTCCGCTCCATAGAGGCTCTGTGCCACTGCCACACCAAAAAGAATGTAATTGGGCCGCAGAATAGCCTGTCCCAAAGCCGCGGCCGTGGCTGGATTTTTTTCCACACGAGGCGGGAGAAACAATGCCACCAAAAAGACCAGTCCCAAGCCCACCAAAGAATATAGCAACAGTTTTCCTGCTCCCGACTGGTGAAAATCTGTCTGATAGATGTTATAGAACATAAGTGCTGGCATAAACAGGCTAAAAATAATTTGATCCACCTGCTTCATCGTTTCCCGAGTGGTTACTTTTGTCACTCGCAGCATTGCTCCAATCCCCATCATAATGGCCATGGGCAGCACTACATTCACCGCAACCAGAAAGCTCTCCATGTTAATCCTCCGCTGCTATCTTGTAATTTGTTCCAAAACAAGGCATCCATTTGTCTAAAAGTATGATGAAATATAATAGAGGCCCAGCCAATCTCTCCTAAAAATTCCAATCTATTGGACATAAAGCTCCAGCAATTTGCAATCTACAAAATTTGAAAATTCCAGCAGAAAATCAAGCTGTATCCCTGTTTCCCGCTGGAATTTACTTTTCTGTTCTCAAAAAATCGAGTTTTCGTACAGCCCTCTTGTGTCTATTCTCCGATATACTGAAATCTGGGGCCTCGATAGCCATCTCTTACGATTTCCTCATTCCACATAGACCAAGGCCGAACCCACAGGCCACTTTGATTGTATAAAGGACGATACAATGCCATAGGTTCTAGTGTCTCTGAATGGCGTACCAGACCAATCAGTTCATATTCCTTCCCCTTAAAATGGCGATAGCGGCCCGGTTTTACTGCCGGCAAAGTGTCCATTTAGATTACCTCCGAATACCATACTCTACCGGCGTCCCTGCAGATTCCTCCAATAACCAGGGATGTTCCAGCAGTTCCTTTACAAGGGCCGCTGTCCCGGAATAATAATATCCATCTGCAATCCGCTCATCCAGCGTAATCCCCAGCGGAATCACATCATGCGGATCAGGGTTGCCCCATTTGTCAAAATCTGTGACTTTATGCTTCTTACCAATCACCACAAAGCAGGAGTTTGTACCCCAGTTTGTCAGATGGTGATATCCGCACTCAAGACCGATAGAGCCTAAGTTACTGATAAAAATAGAGGAATAGGTGGGGTCAACTGTACTGACGCTTTTAGGTATCCAACCATGTTTGTCTAAAAAGAAACAGATCCGCATAACTGGACGCAGAATAATCCCCGGTAGATTCATTACTTTATCAATGGTGCTCATAGAAGCATCCTTTTCATCTGTACGACGAGTCTTGTGGATGGTATTCATAAGCTCCGTGTGGAATCCATCCAAAGTACTGTTTTCGTCAAAATATTGGAATGCCAGTCCTTCTTCTGCCTTGTCTTCAAATTTTTTCTTTACAATAAAGGCCATAGAGATGTATTTACGCTCATAAATTCGATTATTGGCAATAAAACGGTTCATTCTGGGCCGCAGAACAAACGCCCGTCCCATGGCAGCACTAATCAAATGGAAGTATGTATACTTATCCTCCGTTTTTCCTTCATTCTTCTTTGCCAAATATGCATCCATAGGACGCAGATCAATATCAAGACTGACAAAGGCCTCATTATCTGTCCGATTGGGGTACAGATGGGCAATAAACTTATTCATTCCCGGCAGGTCCTTGAGAAGCCAACCGTCTTTCCGATCTCCTCTGCATTTTTTACGCTGCTGCATCTATTTCTCTCCCTCTCTGCAAAATTGACTCACAATACATCAATTTTTTTCGGATAACACGAAAAGTTCCATTAACATAGGTGCCTTTAAAACCAAGACGCTATATGTTTGCCTTTAAGCAATAGAAAAAGGCTTGACACCTAAGTGTCAAGCCTTTGGCTCCCCCTGTTGGACTCGAACCAACGACTCCCTGATTAACAGTCAGGTGCTCTACCGACTGAGCTAAGGAGGAATATTTGTGTTGGCATTACCTATCTTCCCGACCAGTCACCCGGTAAGTATTGTCGGCGCATGTGAGCTTAACTTCTGTGTTCGGGATGGGAACAGGTGGACCCTCACCGCAATCAACACCAACT
>JARIBV010000078.1 GCA_029257335.1 Faecousia sp. | reverse complement strand
CAGATCCGTAAAGGCCCGAATCTTTGCAGTGGTGCGCTCCAATGCACTGTAGCCGCCGGGATTGGAAAGAATCTCATACAGATGCCGCCCCTCCGCACTGGACAGGCGTTCAATCATTTCCATGGTCTTTCCACCCAGCCCTCGGGGAGGATTATTGACAATACGCCGCATCCGGAGATCATCGGCCCGATTGTTAATGATGCACAGGTAGGCCAGCATGTCTTTTACTTCCATCCGGTCAAAGAACCGTGTACCGCCCACCACCCGATACGGAATGCCATTTCGTTTGAAAGAATACTCCAAAGCGTTGGATTGCGCATTGGTTCGATACAAAACGGCAAAATCATGGAAGGAATGGGTTCGGGATTTATTCAGGATCTGCCCGGAGACAAAATTTGCTTCTTCGGATTCACTATAGGCATTGTATACCAAAATAGGGTCACCCTGGCCGTTGGAGGTCCACAGAGTTTTCCCCTTCCGGCCCAGATTGTTGGAAATTACGGCATTGGCCGCATTCAAAATGGACTGCGTAGAACGGTAGTTCTGCTCCAGACGAATGAGTTTTGCGCCATGATAGTTTTTCTCAAAATTCAAAATATTCTCGATGGTAGCTCCACGGAATCTGTAAATACTCTGGTCATCATCACCGACCACGCAGATGTTTCCAAATTTGCCTGCCAGCAGAGATGCCAGTCGGTACTGAAGCTTGTTTGTGTCCTGATACTCGTCGATCAGCACATAACGGAACTTCCGCTGATAGTATTCCCGAACTTCTTCAAAGGACTCCAGAAGCTCTACGGTGAGGCGAATGATGTCGTCAAAGTCCACTGCATTATTGGACTTCAGTCGTTTTTGATACTCGCCGTAAACCAGAGCGATTTTTTCCAAGCGGTAGTCCCCGCTGGACTTGGCCGTAATCGCATAGGATTTCGGTGTCAGCATCTTGTCCTTGGCTCTGCTGATCTGCTGCAAAATCGTCTTAGGCGGGAAGGTTTTATCATCCAGATTCATGGTCTTAATGATATCCTTAATGATCCGCTCAGAGTCTGAGGTGTCATAAATGGTAAAGCTCCGGTCATAGCCCAGCCGGTCAATGTCCCGGCGCAGAATCCGGCAGCAGGCAGAGTGGAAGGTCATCGCCCACACATCGTTTCCCTGAGGGCCCACGGTTTTTTCCAGACGAGCTTTTAGTTCGTTTGCCGCCTTATTGGTAAAGGTAATCGCAATAATGTTCCAGGGAGCAGCAGGTCGCAGCGCACACAGCCGATCCGCCCGCTGCGCATCTTCGGAGGACAGCTCAGCTGGAAGATTTTCCAAAAAGGAAAGATCCTCATGGCTTGCCTCATACGGCACTTCCTGACTGTCACTGCCACAGCCAAATCGGATCAAATTGGCGATTCGGTTAATCAGCACTGTGGTCTTTCCGCTTCCGGCACCCGCCAGAAGGAGCAGAGGGCCTTGCGTTGTGAGAACGGCCCGACGCTGCATATCATTCAGATTTGAAAACTGGGAGGCAATATACTTTCGCCGGGCAGCAGCAAATCTGGTTTCAAAACTTTCTGTCATATTTTTTCCATCCTATCTAATAATAATGTTATTTTATTATATTTTATCAGGAAGGTAAATTGACAAATAGTACAAAAAACCAGCACTTTTGCCTCAATAAAAAAACATACCGACAGGCAGAAAAACTCCTGCCTGCCGGTATGAAATCCAGGATTTACAGCGCATCACACATCATTTCCCGCAGATGCCCCAGCGCCTTCTTTTCGATCCGTGAGACCTGAACCTGGGAGACCTTCAGGACCTTGGAAACCCGTTCCTGTGTCAGGTCGTGGAAATAGCGCAGATTGACAACCATAGCCTCCCGTTCCGGAAGCTTGGATATGGCCTCCTTCAGGGCAATTCGCTCTACCATCTTTTCTTCCGAATCTGAATCCGTCAAAACATTTTCCAGGGTGAATCCGTCTTCGCCGCTCTCTCTTTGGATGGATTCTGTTGCGGCGGTCGCTGTCTCTGCCACTGCGATTTCTTCCGGAGTCAGCCCGATTTCCCGGGAAATTTCTCCGACCGTTGGCTCTCTGCCGAACTTGGCCGTCAGCCTGCTTCTGGCAGTTTTGATGGCAGCAGACTGCTCTTTCAGTCCTCTGCTCACTTTGATGGTTCCGTCATCCCGAAGAAAGCGCCGAATTTCTCCTGCGATTTTGGGGACCGCATAAGTGGAAAACTGGGTGCCGAATTCTAAATCATACCCTTCCACGGCCTTCAAAAATCCGAGACACCCCAACTGGTACAGATCATCGGGATCTACCCCTCTGCCAAAGTAGCGCCGTGCTACAGACCAGATAAGCCCTGCGTTTTCTGTAATGAGCTGTTCTCCCGCCTCCCGGTCTCCCTGCTGGCTGCGGAGAATCAGTTCTTCCTGCGGCGTACTCATTAACCGCCTCTGCGCTGGATTCTGCGCCGCATATGCACCGTGGTCCCCTTCCCGGGTTTTGAAGTAATTTCCAGAGAGGTCATAAAGCTCTCCATAATGGTAAAGCCCATGCCGGACCGGTCTGCTCCTCCCGTGGTAAACATGGGCTTTCTGGCTTTCTCTATATCTCCGATGCCAACACCTTTGTCCTTTACCACAATATCCAGAACATTGTCCTTTAGGATCCTGCACCGCAGGACAATGGTGCCAAGCTCGGAAGGATAAGCGTGGACAATGCAGTTGGTAACCGCCTCAGATACAGCCGTTTTAATATCGCCCAATTCTTCCAGGGTGGGGTCCAGCTGCGCCGCAAAGCATGACACCGCGGAGCGGGCAAAGGCTTCGTTTGCGGACCGGCTGGGAAACTCCAGAATCATGTAGTTTTCAAATCTCATCGCACTGCCTCCCGGATTTCCACAATTTTTTCGATTCCAGCCGCCCGAAGCACTTTCAGCGGCTGTTCTCCGATGGCCTGAAGGCGGAGTTTGCCTCCGATTTGGCTCATATGCCGCAGGGCATTGATTACCACTGCAATCCCGGAGGAATCCATGAAGCACACATCCTGAAAATCCAAAATACACACAGCCGGCAGGTAGTTATCAATTTTGTATGTAATCTGTTGGATGTACTCTTTGGCGCAGTGGTGGTCGATTTCACCACTGAGCGCAACAGTAAGCTGACGATCCTGTAAGTAACTTGTAAAATGCATTGGCCTCTCCTCTTTTCTCCTTTTGTACTGCTTTTAAGTATAATTTTTTCTTGTCGCAGATACAGTCGAAGGGACAGAGGAAATAAAAAATCCCCGACAGACTTTTGTCTGTCGGGGAAACGGTTTCATTTATGCCAATTTCTC
>JARIBV010000123.1 GCA_029257335.1 Faecousia sp. | reverse complement strand
TGTGGCAGGGGCACAAGGACTTGAACCCTGAGCCTACGGTTTTGGAGACCGCCGCTCTACCAATTGAGCTATACCCCTATATCTATCACAAAAGCAAAAGCTGAGTTGATGGTGGGCCTTCAGGGATTCGAACCCGGGACGATCCGGTTATGAGCCGGAGGCTCTAACCAACTGAGCTAAAGGCCCATATGTCAGAAGCGGTTTGGCCGCTCACGGGTGATATAATACCATACCCCACCTGGTTTGTCAACTGCTATTTTCAAGTTTTTTCATTTTTCTCTCCGGTCGAAAATTGCACTTGATTCCCCCCTACCCACACAGTACAATAGTACCATACAAGACCCCACAAAGGAGGGATTTCATGAGCCAGACAGACAAGGCCGCCATGGAGCTCTTTGAAAATTATCAGGAATATCTGGCCCTTCAGCACCTGTATCAGGCAGCCCTCAAGCAGCTGCAAATCAAATTCGAGGTGCTGAACGACGAATTCCATGTGCGCTCCGGGCGCAGTCCCATTCATCACATTGAAGGCAGGCTCAAGTCCACCGCCAGCATTGCAGCCAAACTCCAGAACCGAAACTTTGAGGTCAGTCTGGATTCCGCCAAGCAGAACCTCAATGATATTGCAGGCATCCGTGTGGTATGCAGCTATGTCAGCGATGTGTACGATGTGGCGGAAATGCTGCTGCGGCAGTCGGATATCCGCCTGATTAAAACCCAGGACTATATTAAGCACCCCAATTACAACGGCTATCGAAGCCTGCATCTGGACATCCAGCTTCCCATTTATCTGTCCGACCACACCGAGTTTGTCAATGTGGAGGTTCAGCTCCGGACCATCGCCATGGACTTCTGGGCCAGTCTGGAGCATGACCTGCGCTATAAATCCCAGAAGGATATCCCCGCCCGTATTTCTCAGGAAATGCTCCAGGCCTCCGAGTCCATCGCCCAGGTGGACCGGCAGATGGAGCAGATCTACAAAGAGATTCAGCAGTTACCAGACAAAGAACCCGACATGATTTAAAAAAGCAAAGGAGAATCGACACAATGGAACAGCTGCAACTGAATGATTTTTTAAGCTACCTTTCCCTGTCTCAGCCCAAGTACTCCCCCGACGGAAAACATGCTGCCTTTGTAGTCAGCAACTGTCTGGAGGAAGAAAACTGTTATGAGTCCCGGCTCTGGCTCTATAACGGTTCCACCCTGCGTCAGCTCACCGATCTCGGCAAAGAAGGCCGGTACTTCTGGGAGGATGAAACCCATCTTCTGTTCCCCGCCGTCCGCAGCGCCTCCGATCAGAAGCGCCAGAAGGCCAAGGAGCAGTTCACCCATTTTTACCGCCTGGACATCACCGGGGGCGAAGCCCTGCCCGCCTTCTGCCTGCCCTTCCGGGCCGGAACGCTCTATAAGGCCGGCCCCCACACCTATCTCGTCACCGGCTCCATCGACGCCAACCATCCCGACTACTATCAGCTTGGTAAGGAGGACCGGGAAGCCGTCATCAAATCCTATGAGGACAATCAGGACTATGAGGTTCTGGACGAGATCCCCTTCTGGTTCAACGGACAGGGCTTCGGCAACAAGCAAAGAACCGCACTCTTCCTGTGCAACACGGAAACCGGAGAATGCAAGCGCCTTACGGATCCCCTCTTTGATGTAGGGGCCGTGGTCGTCATGGGCAGCAGCGCATACTTTGCAGGAGAGTCCTACGGGTCCCGCCCCACCGAGGTTTCCGGGCTCTGGAAGGTGAACTGCGAAACCGGGGAAATTTCTCTGATTACGGAGCAGCTTCCCATTCACCTCTATGACCTCATTGCTACGGATTCCCGTCTTTTGGCCACAGGAAATGTGGGTGACCGCCACGGTATCAATGAAAATGTCTGGGTCTATGAGGTGGATCCGGCCACAGGCGGGCTGCGTGTGGTATCGGAGCAAGAGGAAAATATGTATTCCGATGTGGGCAGCGACTGCCGCTATGGGGGCGGTGACCCTGCACAGCCCGTCAGGGAGAACCTCTATCACCTGACCACTCGCTGGGGAAATTCTCATCTGTACCGCCTCTCTCCCGACGGCACCGACACCCCCCTTACCCATCGAGACGGCAGCATCGATTCTTTCGCCATCTCCCCGGATGAACATACCGCCCTGCTGGTTGCCATGCACGACATGAAGCTTCAGGAGCTTTACACCCTGAATCTGGACAGCGGCGAAATGACCCGGATCAGCACATTCAACCAAAAGGTGCTGGAGGGCAAATATGTGGCGCAGCCCCGGCGCCTGACTCTGGTCAGCGGCGGTCTGGACATAGAAGGCTGGGTCCTGCTGCCCAAGGACTTTGACCCCAAAAACACCTATCCTGCCATTCTGGACATCCATGGCGGCCCCAAGACCGTCTACGGCCCTGTGTTCTACCACGAAATGCAGCTCTGGGCCAACCGCGGCTATTTTGTATTCTTCTGCAATCCCAAGGGGTCTGACGGACGGGGCAACGAATTTGCGGATATCCGGGGCCATTACGGCGAAACGGACTACCAGAACCTCATGGACTTTACCGACCTGGTCCTGTCCACCTATCCCCAGATCGATCAAAAGCGTGTGGCCGTCACCGGCGGCTCCTATGGCGGCTTTATGACAAACTGGATCATCGGCCACACCGACCGCTTCGCCTGCGCCGCTTCCCAGCGCTCCATTTCCAACTGGCTCAGCTTCTATGGGGTCTCGGACATCGGCTACCGCTTTGCCACAGATCAGTGCGACGGCAATCCCTTTGACACGCCGGAAGCCCTCTGGGCTCACTCTCCTTTGCGCTATGCCAAGAATGTGGTGACCCCCACCTTGTTCATTCACTCCGACGAGGACTACCGCTGCCCCATTGCGGAGGGACTGCAAATGTTCACCGCCATAACGGACCGGGGGATCCCCTCCCGTCTGTGCTGGTTCCGGGGAGAAAACCACGAGCTTTCCCGCTCCGGCAAGCCCAAGCACCGTGTCAGACGGCTGACGGAGATCACCGACTGGATCGAAACCTATACCAAATAAACACCAAAGGGGCCTGTCTCACCACTGGGTGGGACAGGCCCCTGATATAGGGCTACGGTTCTTTTTCCAGATTTTTGATATACTCCGCAAGGGAATTCAGGTCCTTTTCCAGGGATGCATTTTCAAAGGGCATCTTATCCATATGCTGCACCAGCATGGGGTTCACAAGTCCCCCCAGGTCGCCGCCGAATCGTTCTTTGTCCGCACGGAGGCACTCATCCAGCTCCTGCCCCTCTTCCAGGGCTTTGATGACCCCACGATCTACCAGCACCCCCATGGCCTGGCCGGAAATCCGGTTCAGCATTTTCAGCATGGTGCAGGTTTCACTGACCGTCTGGCACAGCTCGTGGAGGCTCCGGGCATCGGGCAGGCCCTCCAGCGCCTTTCTCGCCACACCCAGGCCAAAATAGGCATTCATCAGCTTGCACTCTGCCCGGGGATTCTCCCCCTGGTGCTTCTTACTATAGCGAACCGCGCGAAGCTCCCGTGTGGCCATCACAAGGTACTGCTCTTCCAGATGACGCAGCTGCGGGTCAAGATCCAGGATGGCTTCATCCTGGGTTTTTCTGGACTTTCTTGGAAATAGTGGAATGCTCTTAATCTCCATGGTATGTTTCACTCCTCCATATGGATTTGTTCTTCATTGCTGTGGGTTGACCATTCAAACCTTCTGAAAAAGTCGGTTAAAATTCTCCTGCCGCAAACATGACGGCAGACAATGCGCACAGAGGGGCCGTTTCGCATCGCAGGATCCGTGAACCAAGGGTGCACACCCTGAGTCCCGCTTCCAGTGCCTTTCGCACCTCTTCCTCCTCCAGGCCGCCCTCCGGGCCTGTCATCAGACTGACCGTGCGAAATCCCGGGGTTCGGGAAATTGCCATGGCAAGGGTGGTGGCCTTCTCATTTTCATAGAACAAAATGGGAAGCTCCGCCTTTGCCGCCTCCTCCAGTGCTTTGGCATAGCTGGGAAGCACCGTGACCCGGGGAATCCGTCCCCGGCCGGACTGCTCTGCCGCCGAGGCCGCAATTTTCTGCCAGCGCTCCAGCTTTTTCTTCAGAGATTTTTCATCGGGCCGTGACACACAGCGTCCGGAAGGAAATGCCACGATCTCAAAGGCTCCCAGCTCCGTGGCCTTTTGGATCACATGTTCCAGCTTGTCCGCCTTGGGAAAGGCCATAAACACCCGCACGGCCACAGCGGCCTCGCTCTGAGAAGCTTCCCGCCGCTCCACCGCCAGGGTGATTTCTCCGGGGGACACCTCCTTGACGGTGCACAGACATTCCTGTCCTTCCCCGTTGCAGACCATGACCGAATCCCCGGCCTTCAGACGCAGCACCTTGCCATGGGCTGCGTTTTCTCCTGTGAGGGACAATTCTTCCCCCAGCATTTCTTCCGGTGCCAAAAAAAATCGAGTCATCTCGAACCTCCCCTTGCATTTGTTTCATTATACCAAATGTTGTTCGCTTGTGCAAGATTAGATTGCTGTTTCTTCTGATTCCTTCACTAAATTCCCACTGTTTTCTCAGCGCACATGAACTTTTTTCGGGATTCCGGGAAGAAAGCACTTTTCCCCTTGACAGAATTCAATTCATTCATTATAATAAATGGGCTATCGGGGTGTGGCGAAGCTTGGTATCGCGCTTGGTTCGGGTCCAAGAGGCCAGGGGTTCGAATCCCCTCACTCCGACCATGCAGAGTGTTTTTACAGGATTTGAGAAAATTATGTAAAAACACTCTGTTTTTTATTTGAAATTGCATAAAATCTTATTGACACTGTGAGTAGAATATGGTAAAATGAGGCGAAAATCCTGCAAAGGGCTGGGTGACATATCAGTTCTGCACTTAGATAGCAGGCTTTTTTTAAGACTTGTAGTTAGTAACAACTAACTACATAAAAGTGCATAAGGTAAGCCGGCAACAGCCTGACCGAATCCCTTTTGTGTGTCGTGGCAATCTTTTTTTCATGTATGAGTTAGTTATAACTAACTTTAATGTGAGGGTACAAAAAAGTATGAAAGCTGCAAAAATGGCCTCTTTTCCAAAAAACAGCAGGGACTGTGTCGTGCAGGTGCTTTCCATCGGGCAATGGCCTGACTTTTCAGCGTATCAGGACCTGCTCTGCCTGCTCCCCCCGGAACAGCACAGGCGTGTCACTGCCTATCACAAAGACCAGGACCAGACCCGCTCCCTCTTTGGTCGGCTGCTGCTGCTAAGCACCGTCCATAGACTCTTCCATATTCCGTACCGGGCTTGTGACTTGGCGTTCGGAAGGTATGGAAAGCCCTTCTTGCCGGATGTTCCGGATTTTCATTTTTCTATCAGCCATGCAGAACGCCGTGTGGTTTTTGCATTTGCCCCCTGCCCTCTGGGGGTGGATGTGGAGCGTTTAAAAGCGTATGACCCGCGAATTGCGGCCCGTTTCTTCACCCCTGAGGAACAGTGTGAACTGACAGGGGCAAGCGGCAGCATCCGGATATTTTATCAAATCTGGACCAGAAAAGAAGCATTCATAAAAGCCACCGGCGAAGGCATGAAGCGCCCCCTGTCCTCCTTCAGCACATTGGAGGATCCCGGATTTTTCACCTTTACTAAGGAGGGATATGTGTTCAGTCTTTATGCAAAGGAGCATCTTAACCCACCAAAAGTTCAATTCATAAAGGATGAGGACTTAATCAATCAATTACGAACTCAGGAAAGGAGTTTCTTATGAAACAGTTAGGATTAAAAATAATCGGTGCAGGCTATGCCGTTCCCACACGAAGGATCACCAGTGAGGAGCTGGAATCCATGATGGAATTTGAAAAGTTTGGAATCCGAAAGGGAATGTCCAAGCTGTTGAGCGGCGTCAGTGACCGAGGCTTTGCCGAGGACAACGAAGACGCCTCGGACTACGCCGTTCGTGCAGGCAGCATGGCCCTCAGAAATGCCAATCTCCAGCCGGAGGACATCGACCTTCTGCTGTTCTGTGCGATCTCCTTCGATTTTATGGAGCCTGCCACCGCCATGAAGGTACGCCAGGAGCTGGGCTGCGTCAATGCCAACTGCTACGATGTAAAAAACGCATGCAACTCTTTTCTGACGGGTCTGGAAATTGCCAATATGTACATTGAAACCGGAAGAGCCAAAAATGTCCTTCTGGTCTCCGGCGAGATCCTCAGCCGATACTTAAAACTGCACTATGACGATATGGAAGAGATCGCCAACGCCAACGCCACCTTCTCTCTGGGAGATGCAGGCGGTGCCATTGTGGTAACCGCCCAAGAAATCCGGCAGGACGAGGACCGTATGCGCAGCATCTTCAAAACCAACTCGGAGTTCTGGAATGACGGCGTCTTGTGGGGATGCGGCACACACTATGCCCACCGGCCGGAAATGGCTTATTTCCAAAACGAAACGAAGCAAATGATTAAAACAAACTTCTCCAGAGCCTGCGAATTTTATGCCGCAGCCATGAGAGAGCTGAACATCAACATAGAAGACACCGCCCTGTTTATCCCCCATCAAATCACCAAATATCTGACCCTCAAAACCTGCGAGGTGCTGGGCCTTCCCAAGGAGCGAACCGTGGACCTCATCGGCAGCAATGGAAACATTGGCTGTGCCTCCATCCCTCTTGCCATTGCCCAGAGCATCGAAGAGGGCCGAATTACCCTGGGAAGCGGCCAGCAGGTCGCCATATTGGGCTTTGGAAACGGCGTCAGCATGGCATTTGTAACACTTCGTGTCTGAGGAAAGGAGTCCTTATGAAACTCATCACTGAAAAAGAGGTCATTTCCCTGATCCGGCGGACCTTCCCCAATCTTGAGCACATCCCCGCCGGGGTGTCTTTCACCCAGAGCGGACTGCTGACATCCATGGATCTTGTCACCCTAATTTTCGCCATCGAAAGTGAATTTGGCATCCGGTTCGATCTGGGAGATCTCGACCTCAAGTTATTTGATTCTCCCAATATGATCGCAGACACCTTAAACAATATGAAGGGTGCCAAAGACCTGACCTTGCGTGCACTTTTTGACCGGATCTGCAATCAGGATCTTTCCAAAGAAGCCCTTACCTTTGATGATACCACTTACACATATCAGCAGTTAAGGGACATGGTCCACGGCCTTGCTTCGGGTTTTCTGAAGCAGGGAATCGAGAAAGGCACCCATGTTGTCATCATTCTGGAAAACAGTCTGGAATATATTCTGTCCTATTTCTCTCTTTTCTACATCGGCGCAATCCCTGTCCCCGTCAATACCCGCTGGAATTGTGAAGAGGCGGTGAAGGTCATTGTGGACAGCGGTGCCCGGTACTTCATTGCGGCCCAGCGCTGCGGCAAGCTGAAGTTTTCTGATATTCGCCGCAGTCTGGAAGAAAAGAACCACGAAATCAAGCGCATTATTTTCTGCGACCGGGACGAAAAGGACGCTTCCGAATTTGACGAACTGGTAAAAACCGAATGTTCCTCCTTTGACCAGGAGATTCAGGGCAGTGATGTGGCCATGATCTCCTACACCTCCGGCACCACCGGCTCTCCCAAGGGTGTCATGCTGCGTCATTGCGACATTGCGAAGATCTCCCTCTACACGGCCCAGATCTGGGCCACCCCGGAGGACAAGTCCTTTTCCATCGCTCCACTGTATTCTGCCCAGGGCTTTTTGAGTCTCTTAATCAATTTTTCCGTAGGCTCTCGCTTCAAAATGATTTCCGGCTTTAACACCAACGATATTTTAAAGGAAATCTCCAAAGGCAGCGAAACGATTTTCCATACCCAGCCCACCATGTGGACCATGCTTTTAAACAGCAGAGTAATCAACTTCGCCAATTTCTCCGGATTGCAGAAAATCGTGGTCTCCGGTTCTCTGTGCAGCCCCGTGCTGGCAAAGCGGATCGAAGAGAAGCTGCAATGCAATCTGCTGAACGCCTACGGTCTGATCGAGGGCACCAGCGTCGTCACCATGACCCGCTATGACGATGCCGACGACATTCGCTTAAACACCGTGGGCCGCCCCATTCCCGGCGTAGAAATCAAAATCGTGGACCAGGACCGAAAGACCGTTCCTCAGGGAGAGATCGGTGAGCTGGCCGTTCGGGGCTATGTGATGGCGGGCTACTATCACAATGAAGAAAAGACCCGGCAAATCATCGATTCTGAGGGGTGGCTCTATACCGGCGATCTGGCCCGTTTTTACGACAATGAAAATATCAGCATCGTGGGCAGATGCAAGGACATGGTCATCCGCGGCGGCTTCAATGTATATCCCAGCGACATCGAGGAAGTGATCTTGCAGCTGCCACAGATTCAGTCCGTGGCGGTTGTGGGCAGCCCCCATGAGGTACTGGGAGAGGAGCTGGTTGCGTTCGTGGTGCTTCGTGCCGGGGAACACATCAAAAAGACAGACATCAGCCGCTATGTCTTTACCCATCTGGCCAACTACAAGCAGCCCGACCGCATCTATCTCATCAGCGATATGCCTGCCATTCTTGCAGGAAAAATAGACAAAAAAGTATTGTCTGACTGGGCCGTGAACGGAATCCCCCAGGAAAAACAGATGCTGTTTGCGGACTGAAGCCATAGCAGGAAAGGACGCCATTATGAGAGAACAACTGATACAATTCTTTTCCGAACGATACGGATGGACGGCAGACGAGATCGAAACCGCCGCCAGCTTTGAAGAACTGGGGCTGGATTCTCTCAGCCTGTATTCTCTGGTAACGGATTGCGAGGAAACATTCAATGTTAAAATCGACACCGATGACATCACCGAAATTGACACCCCGGAAAAATTCATCGGCTATGTAATGAGGAAAAACAATTTATGATTCTGCCGGCCGTAAACAAAAAAATCGAGAAGCTCTATTTGGACGGTGCCCTGTGCCAGAGAGCAATTTCCATTGAAATGGCGCCCCTGGGGGACCGGCTGGAGATCGTCGCCTGGCAGTGCAACATGGCCGGCATGAAAACAACGGATTTGAAGCTGCCCACCGTCCTGCGCTTTCTTCTGGATGGACAGGGCGTCGTCCTGGAAGCGGAGCTTATGGAAAATTTCAAAGGGTCTCAGGGACTTCCCTGTTCCCAGCCATATTTAAACCGCATCCTCAAAAGCCGCCTTGTGGGGATGTCCTTTGCAGCGGATGACACCGTGCTCCGCCACGAGACGATCCTGCATTGCAGACATCTTTTTGAACTGACTGCTGCCGCCATCACCTTCTACCGATATTGCCGCAGCAATCTGGACCAAAAAAACACCCTTTCCGATTTGACCAGGGCATACCCCACAGATGCCGGCATACAAATAAAGGACGATTATCACATCAATGACACCTCCCTCACCCTGGAACAACAGCTGTTATTTTCTCCGTCGGAGCTTTCCCTGCAAGCCACGGGAGAAATCTGCTATGTGAAGCACATGACGCTGAACACAACGATACATTCCCAGAGCGAAGCACCGGTCTCCATCTGCAATGAAATTTCAGATGTCAGCGGGAATACCAACATTGTCATGAGCATGATGAAGCTGTTTTCCTATCCATGGCAGGCTCTGGGGCGCAAGCTTGGGGTTCGGAGAAATTACTATTTTACCAATCTGGTGCCCTCTTCTGTGTACGGCGTACTGGTGCAGGCCATTGCATTGATGATTTTCCCTGACAATTATAACTATTTTCAGCACGCCCTGGCGGGGCTTCAGCGCAGTCAGGACCGCCCCTTGTGCGTGGGTATGGCCCTGAATCAGGCGGAACTGCGGGAGTTTTATCCCGAATTCAGAGAGGAGGATCTCTTTGGCTGAGGTTTATATCAAGAACTTGGGCTTTGCGGCGGGAACGCCCAAAAGCCTGGAACAGCTAAAATCAGACGGAGAAATTGCCGGAGAAATCGATTTTTACCGTAAGCAAGGCTATGAGCAGGCCACGGTGATCGAAGAGGCCCCCATAGACTTCATTGAAAAAAATGTTCCCCTGTCCCAGGATGTGGACATGCTGCTCTACAACACCACCTTTCCTCAGGGCATCATCGCAAAAACGGACCCGGAAGATCACATTCCCCTGGTGGAAAAGCACATGGTCTACGCCGGCATGAAATACCTGATTAAAAAGGAGCGGCCGGAGCTTCCCTATCTGGGCACGGCCCAGCAGGGATGCAGCGGCCTTCTTGGGGCCATCGACATTGCATGGATGCGTGTGGCGGCAGAACGGAATAAAAAAATTCTCTGCCTCAGCGACGATATCCTGCCGCCCGGGGTGTTTCGCAGTATGGAAAAGAGCAATATGCTCCTGTCCGATACGGTGTCTTATGCGGAGATCACTTCGGAGCCTTCCCGCTATCGCATTCTGAATATGACCCAAGGCAGTATCATTCACCACCATTTCCTGCAAATTGCCAGAGATACGGAGCAGCTGCTGAACACCCTCTGTGCAGGCTTTGCCGATCTGCAAGAGATAGAAAACATCCTGTTTCCCAATCACTGGCGCAGCGTTTGGGCCTCCATGATGACAAGACTCCGGCTGTCGTGCCGGTTTGAGCCCTGCACCATCCAGACCCTGGCCCATGGCCTGTCGGGAGACATCGCCGCAAACCTGGCCCTCTACGAAGAACAGGGATACATCACCACCGGAAAAAAACAAATCATTCTCGCCTACGGCTACGGCGGACATATTCGCGGTATGCTGGTAGAGGCAATGGAAGATCAAACCATCTAGGAGGAACGCAATGATACAGTTTGAATCGGTCAGTAAAATTTATCACATGGGAGAAGAAGAGATCAAAGCGGTGGACAAGATCAGCTTTACCATCCCCGATGAAAAATTTACTGTGATTTTGGGGCCTTCCGGCTCCGGCAAGTCAACCACATTGAATCTGCTGGGCGGCATGGACACCGCCACCTCCGGCAAAATATTCCTTGACGGCAAGCAGATCACAGGGCTGCGCCCCAAGGAACTGGAGCGCTACCGCCGCAATCAAATCGGCTTTGTTTTCCAGTTCTACAATCTGATCCCCCAGCTGACCGCCAAGGAAAATGTAGGGATCACCGCCAAAATGATCGACAACCCCTTAAATGTAGATGAGGTCATCAAGGGGGTGGGGTTGGAGCGAAGAAAGAACCTGTTTCCTTCCAACCTCTCCGGCGGCGAATTGCAGCGCATCGCCATTGCCAGGGCCCTGGTAAAGCGGCCCCGCATCCTGCTTTGTGACGAGCCCACCGGCGCACTGGACAGCGAAACAGGCAAAAAGATCCTGAAGCTGCTGAAAGAAACCGCAAAGGAAAACAAGATTTCCCTGATTATCGTGACCCATAACAGCAATTTGGAAAAAATCGCCGATCAGGTCATCCATCTCAAGGACGGAAAGGTTCTGAGCTGTGTCATGAACCAGCATCCCATGGCGATCGATGAGGTGAACTGGTAATGGGTTATTTGCTGAAAAAGATGCTGCGGGACATCCGAAGCAACTGGACGCAATTTGTTTCCGTGTTTCTCATGGCAATGATTTCGGTTTTGATTTTTTCCGGCATGGCTTCCGTGTGGACCGGATTGAACCGCGAAGTGGATGCATTTGTGAAGGAAACAAATATGGCAGACCTCTGGGTGCGGGCCATGTCCGTGACGCAGGAGGATTTGGAGGCCATCAAAGACCTCAAGGAAGTGGAAGCCGCTTCCCGCTGCATGAGTGATTCCTTTTCCGTCACGGACAGCAGCAGTGAGCTGCAAGTTTCCTATGTGGACAACGACACGGTCAGCCATCCCCTGCTGATTGAGGGCGTGGAGTATGACAATGAAGCCCGGGACGGTATCTGGATCGATAAAAACTTCGCCGAGAAGAACAGCATCCGCATCGGTGACCGGCTCCGTCTGGACGGAATGACCGGAGAGGCGGAATTTGAGGTCAAGGGTACCATGATGAGCCCGGAGGCCATTTATTATACGGGCAACATTACGGAGACCGTACCGAATTACGAAAAATACGGATATGCCTTCGTCAGCGAAGCCGGTATGCTCCGTCTTTCTCCGCAAATCCTGTTCACCCAGCTGAAGCTGAAGACAACGCAACAGCCGGAAGATGCTTCCCTGGAAGCCATTCTGGGAGAGCGCTACATCTGCACCCAGGACACCGATACCTATATCCCCTTTGCCAGATCCCATCAGGAGAGCAGCCAGATCTGCAAAATGGCGATCCTGTTTTCTTCGGTGTTCATCCTGTTGGCCCTGATGACCATGTATACCTCCATGGTTCGCCTGGTAAACCGGCAGAAAACCCTGATCGGGACCTTGAAGGCCCTGGGCACCGGCAGCAATGCCATCCGCTTGCACTATGCCTGCTACGGTCTGGTGATCCCCATTCTGGGCGGCATCCTGGGTCTGATAATCGGACGATATACGGTATCTCCTGCCCTCATGAAGGTGAAGCAGGCCACCATCTATCTGCCGAAATGGAGCCTCATCCACTCCCCTGCCAGCTTTGCGCTGATTGGTGTGATCGCCCTGTGCTGCGTTTTTGCTTCCGTTTGGGCGGCCCAGAAGTGCCTCAAGGGAATGCCCGTTGACATCATGCGGGACAACACAATGAGCCAAACCAAGAAAACCGCCGCAAAAGACACCGGCTTCATGTCCAGGCTCTCCTATGAATGGCGCTGGACGCTCCGAAATATCCGGCAAAACAAGATCCGATTCCTGATGGGAATTGTGGGTGTCGTAGGCGGCATGGTCCTGATTATTGCCGGATTCGGCGTGAAAGATGCCATCAACGGCTCCAATGATTTTGTATTTTCCAAGCAGTTCCGCTATGAGACCAAAGCAGTCTTGGCCCCCGGCTCCACCCGGTTCGACTGGGACCAGGAATCCCAGTGGATCCAGGAGTCAAACATCGAATTAAAAACGAAACACAACGAAGTAAAGCAAACCATCATGACGGTATGCGAAGAAGGAGACATGCTGGCTTTTTATAACGACCGGGATGAAGCATATTCCCTTCCCCGGAGCGGTGCCGTCATCTCAAGGAAATTGGCCCATGATCTGGGCATAGCGCCGGGAGATACCGTTGAAGTGCGGGTGTTTGGTGTGCAGGATTGGCTCACCGTAACCATTGTGGATACGGTAAAGGCCCTGTCCCCTCAGTCCATCTTCCTGTCCAAACAGGCCTATGAGGCTTTGGATATGCCCTTCCAACCCTCCGCACTGCTGACCGCCTCCACAGACGCAGAGGCACTGAAAAGCAATCCCCAGGTCAAGAGCGTAATCTCCAGGCAGCAGCAGATCGACAACACCAATACCATTGCGGAAAGCGTCATGACCATTGTGAAATTGCTGATTATGGCCTCCATTGTATTAAGTGTGGTGATTCTCTATAATCTCGGCATTCTCAGCTATGTGGAGCGGATCCGGGACTACGCCACCATGAAAGTGCTGGGCTTCTATCAAAAGGAAATCCGCAGCATTGCCATTCGGGAATGTTTGCTCACCACCGTCATTGGCTGGATCATCGGCCTTCCCTTGGGCGTGGAATTCCTGAAGCTCTATATCCGGATCATCTCCTTTGACACCTTTGAATGGATCGCAACGGTGCAGCCCACGACTCTGGTGATTGCCTCCGTGATTATCGTGGGTGTTTCCATCGGGGTCAATCTCCTGCTCAGCAGAAAGGTAAAGAAAATCGTCATGGTAGAGGCATTAAAGTCCGTAGATTGAGCAAAGGAGGTTCCCGAATGACAGAACTGAAGCACAAAACCATGCAAGCCCTGCTGGAATATGCCAGCCGGAACCACGGTTCCATCCCCGCCCTTATGACTGACAGAGAATGCGTCAGCTATACGCAGCTGTACCAAAGGGTCATGGGATTGGCTGCCGCATTCCAGAAACAGGGGATGCAGCATCAAAAAATCGACCTGGTCCCCAAATTGTCCCTGAACTGGGTCATTGTCTACTGCGCCCTGCTGACTGCCGGGGCAACGGTGATCCTCCACGAGCCGGAATTTCCCGTCCGAAGCCATATGCAGGACATCTTCCTTTTTGCCCACGCCGACGACCTGGCCTCCTTTGCCAACGAAGACCCGGCCCTCCTGCATCCGGCTGCTGAGGATGCCATCGCCACCATCATTTACACCTCCGGCACCACGGGCCGTCAAAAGGGCGTCATGCTCTCCCAAAAGAACCTCATCAGCGATGTTCTTCTGGCCCAGTACAAAATCGGAACGGGCGCACTCTCCCCCGGAGACCGCACCATTCCCATTTTGCCCTTGTTTCACATGTTCGGCATCACCGCATCGATCCTTGCCCCCATTTATGTGGGCATGACACTGTATCTCCTCGATGATGCGAAATACCTCATCAAGATGCTCCCGGTGGTGAGGCCAAGGATTCTGTTTGTAGTGCCTATGATTGCCAAAACCATGGCCGGCCGCTGTGCTCTGCTCCTTAAAAAAGGGGGCTGTGCCAAGGAATTAAAAGAAACGCTCTTTGGCGGTGTGGAGATGATCGTCTGCGGCGGCGCCAAATTGCAGCCCGATCTCATAGACACCTATGCGGCCTTCGGCATACAGCTGCTGAACGGTTACGGCATTACGGAGTGTTCCCCGGTGGTCACCACATCTTCCTACAACGATGGGGTAAAAGGGTCCGTGGGCAAAGTCCACGACCTTCCGAACTGTGAAGTGAGGATCATTGACAATACCGTCCATGTCCATGGGGACATTGTCATGGAAGGCTACTATGGCAGGGAAGCCTCGCCTTTCAAGCTGATTGACGGGCAGCGATGGTTCGATACAAAGGATATGGGCTACATCGACAAAGACGGCAGCCTGTATATCACCGGCAGACAGTCCAATCTGATTATTCTGGACGACGGGAACAATGTTTCCCCCGAAGAAATTGAGATCCTCTTTGCCTCCCTCCCCTCCGTACAGGATGTTGTGATCTATGAGGACCGGCAGGGCAGCATCCCGGTGATCGCCGCCTCCCTGTATCCCAGTGCGGAGCTGGGCAGGCTTTTTATCCTGCAACGGCTGGTTGTTCACCGCAAACGGCGCTGCTTCATCGAATAACGCAAACGCAAAACTCTGCCGATTCG
>JARIBV010000096.1 GCA_029257335.1 Faecousia sp. | reverse complement strand
GCTTTCCGCGATTCGCTCGCATCAAGCTTTTCTATTTTAGCACAACCTTTTCGGTTTGTCAAGTACTTTTTTCAAGTTTTTTCAAACTTTTTGAAGCACTTTGCCGATTCGGTTTTGCCGCCGCTCTCTCAAGCGCCTGAAGATTATATCAGGCTTTGAAGTGTTTGTCAAGAACTTTTTTAACTTATTTTTCAAGAAGTTTTTAAGTTCTTGCCGCTCACGCGAGCAACGGGTCGTATTATACCACACCCACAAAAAATGTCAACCCCTTTTTTTACTTTTTTCATTTTTTCTTGCGTATAAAAAAGCGGCGACTGCACAGTCGCCGCTTAGAAGGTATTTCAAGTCATTCGACATCCTCAATTAAGCCATAACCGCCGTTGTTTCTGCGGTAAACTACAGCAAATGAACCGCCGTTGTCCTCATCACGAAACACGAAGAAGGTATGTTCCAAAAGGTTCATCTGAAGAATGGCCTCTTCCTGAGTCATAGGCTTGATTTCAAACTTCTTCATACGAACAATTTCATATTCCTCTTCCGCCACATCCGGGATAAACGAAACCTCTTCCGCATTGGCAGAGCGGACAAATGCATCCTGGCGCAGCCTGCGAGCCAAGCGGGTCTTATTCTTCCGGATCTGGCCCTCGATGGTTCCTACTGCCGCATCGATGGATGCGAACATATCGGAAGTACTCTCACTGGCGCGGAACCAGGTATTCGCGGCGTGAACGGTCAACTCAACCTTGTTGCGATTCTTCTCCACAGAAAAAGCGACAAGTGCCTCCGCGTCACCATTGAAATAACGATCCAGCTTGGTCACCTTTTTTTCAGCGTAAGCATGGACTTTCTCGGGAAGGCGAACTTTCTTTTCACTATACTGGAATTTCATAATATGTCGCTCCTTTCGTATCACCGGTCCTCCGGTATAGCAAGACTATACCACTGTTTCTCACTAGCGACAAGGGGGCGTTTCTAAATTATTCGTCAAGATTTTCTTCTTCATCCAGGAGATCCGCCATAATGAGATTGTAAATGAGCTCTGCGTTCTTTTTAAAGATTCTGCTGATCTTCACTGCCTGAGGCTGATTGGGCGCCATCAACTCCAGGCGCATGAGGCGGCCCTTTTCATCGTCCAGCTGCATCTTCACCGTAACTTCACCGCCCGCTCCGGGAACGATCTTTGTCTTGACAAATCTGCTCCGTCTCTGTTCCTTATTGAAGCGATCTACCGCCTGTTTGGCCCGCTCCCGCACAGGATAGGCAATGGAATCCTCGGTCACAGCTCCATTATTTCTTCCCTTATCCGTAATCATATACAAATCCTGACCCACTTGCTGCAAGTGGCCGGATTTCACCAGCTCCGGTACAGCGGTACACACATCAAAATAGCTGAGTCTGTCGTCCTGGTATGCCAATTCATAGAGTTCTTGCACCGTCACAGGATTTCTCAGCCGACCGGCTACATACAGAATCAAAACTTTTACATCCAACATATCCTGAATAAATCCCAATCGTTCCACAGTCCATAACCTTCCTTCTTGTTTTTTCTTAGTATATCTTATATTTCACAAAAAAACAAGACCGCACACACAGGATTCTGGCTTTCTGCATAGGGTAAGCTATAGAGGAGGAATGCAAGTCATGAAACCATCCTTATTTTTTCTCGGGCATGACGGACGAACCCCATGGGTCAAAGAAGCTCTGCAAAGCATGGGATATCCCCTTGCAGAATCTCCCAGTTGCGAATATTTCGTTCTGCCAATGCCCGCTTTTGACAAAACCGGGCAGATTGTGAACGGACCGGCTGTCTCAGATTTTCTCCATCTTCTGCATCCGGGAATGACCGTGCTGGGCGGAAAGCTGCAGCAATTTTCTCCCCCTTCCGGTGTAACAAACTATGATCTTTTAACAGATGAACTTCTTACCTGCCAAAATGCAGCCATCACTGCGGAAGGCGCCCTGGAACTGGCCATGCCACTACTGCCTGTCACACTGTACGGATGTCCCGTCCTGGTGGCCGGATGGGGGAGAATCGGGAAACTGCTTAGTCAAAAGCTTGCCGCCTTAGGTGCCCATGTCACCGTAGCCGCCAGGAAGCAGAAAGACCTGGCTATGATCTGTGCCTCCGGCTTTACGCCCCTTCCCATAGAAGCGCTCGGGTCTCTTTCCGGATTTTCTATCATTTTCAATACCATTCCCGCTCCCGTTTTTTCTTCTCAACTTCTACAGCAAACGAATCCCAACTGTATTTTGATTGAATTGGCCTCTCCCCCCGGCGGATTTGACTGCGATGGCAGCCGCACCATCATTCAAGGAAGCGGTCTTCCCGGAAAAACCGCTCCCAAAACCGCAGGGTTCTGTCTGGCGCAGGCCATTGACCGCTATCTTTCTAAAAAGGAGGAATTTCTCCATGGAAAATAAATCCATTGGCTTTGCCTTTTGCGGTTCCTTCTGCACCTACGCAAAAGCGATGGGTGCGCTGGAATCCTTGACAGCCTCATATAAAACTGTAATTCCTATTTTTTCTCAGGCTGGATGTACCATCGATTCCCGGTTTGGAACGGCTGCAAGTCATTTAACCAAAGCGGAAACCCTATGTAACCATAAAGCACTTACCACTATAGCCGAAGTTGAGCCTATTGGCCCCAAGAAGCTGCTGGATGCCTTAGTGATTGCCCCCTGTACCGGAAATACATTGGCAAAGCTGGCCCACGGCATTGCAGACGGGCCTGTTACCATGGCTGCAAAAAGCCATCTTCGCAATGGTCGTCCCGTCATTGTCGCCGTTTCCACCAATGACGGTCTGGCTGCCGCCGCCGAAAATATCGGGCGGCTTTTACCCAGAAAGCACTTCTATTTTGTTCCATTCCGTCAGGATGATCCCATAAAAAAGCCCACCAGCTTAGTAGCGGATTTTACCAAAATTCCCGAAACGCTGGCCCTGGCATTGCAAGGAATCCAGATTCAGCCATTGCTTTTGTAACCCCTGCGAAAATCCCCCGAAAGCGGTCTGCCTTCGGGGGATTCTGCTCGTGAATCAACTATAGATTATCTCTCAGTTTCCGGGTCCAGTGGATGAAGCGTACCATCTCGCATTTCCAGTACATAATCGGCCAGGGATTTGGCGATCTGCGTGGCATTGTGAGAAACCAATAGAACTGTTACTCCCTCCAGCCCCAACACCAGCCGTTCAATCTCAGCCGCCGTAGAGGGGTCCAGATGGGAGGTGCTTTCGTCTAAAAGCAGAATCGGCGTTTTCCGCACCAGCGCCCGTGCAATCACCACCCGCTGCTTTTCACCGCCGGATATGGCTCCGGCATTTTCTCCCATAGGCGTGTCAATTCCCTTGGGCAGCGCGGCCAGGAAGTGCTCCAGCTCCACCCTTCGCAAAGCCTCCAGCACTGCTTCTCTTTCCACATTCTCATAAAGGCACACATTGTGATACAACGTGTCGTCAAACAAAAACGGTTCCTGATTGATGATGCAAATGCTTGCGGTCAAGCTGGCCCTGCTTAGTCGGCAGAGCTCTGTATCTCCCAGGAAAATCGACCCGGTATAGTCGCCTCTGAGACCGGCCAGCAGATTCAACAGGGTAGATTTTCCGCATCCACTGGCACCTACAATCAGATACTTCTTTCCCTGCTGAAATTTGTAGTTGATTCCCTTTAAGATTTCCCGGTCATCATTGTAGCGGAACCGCAGATTCTCTATGCGAATACAACTTTTTGGCTGCTCCAGCTGCACATCCCAACCCAGATCCTCCGGTTCATCCAGAAGCGCCTGCAATTTTTTAGCAGATGCTTTCGAGGTACGCAGATCGGCCAGCTGCATATTTAACTGGTAGATAGGACTGCTGATAAACACAATAATCTGTGCGGAAGCCACGACCTCCGCCATGGAGATCACACCCTGGATTGTCAGAATAGAGCCAAGCAGAAACACACCCAAATGTGTCACAGTGGCAAACACAAAGGATAGATTGCTGGTTAACATTCGGAAGCCCTTCATCTTTCGGCGGCTCTCCTCCGCATGTTCCAAAGCCCGTCCATAGTTTTCTTCCAGTTTCTCCTCCACATGGAACACCTTTGCGGTCAAAAAGGCAGAAAGTGTCTCTTTTAGGCTCGTCATATACTGTTCTTGGGCATTGGAGTAATTTTCACCTACTTTTTCCAATTTCTTTGCGCATAAAATCGGAATAGCCGTCTGAATCAGTGCATTCGCCAGCACAAAGACGCCCAAAATCGGACTAATCCCGAACAGCACAGCGATGGCAAGTCCGCACCGTAAAAAGTCCATGTACAGCTCCAGCAGGACACTGAAATAACTGGTTCGCAGCATATCCGCATCCGCAGTCATCAAAGAGATATAGTCCGCTGTATTGCGCTGAAAGAAATGCAAATAGCACATTCTGGAAGTTTTGTGGTATATATCCATTTTCAGTGCCATCATAGTCTGTTTTGCAAGTCTGTAACGGACCAATTCCGCACCGGTGTCGATCGCAAAATCCAGCAGAATATAAGCACCGAAAAAAGCCAAATAGGTCCAAATCTGCGACAGATCCCCACTGCTGGCATAGTCCACCGCAGCTGCTACCGCTCCGGCACAGGCAATGGAACTAACGGCACTGAGAGGAGCCATCAATAGATACAGGAGAATGTACGGGTTTTTACGAATTAAGTAGCGATACATAGAGGTATCCTCCTCTTGCAAATAAAATCGTATCCTATATGGGTCATTTCCACCCCGGCAAATATGGAGCCGTTCCCTATGCCGTGTGGAAACAGGATACAGATACGATTTTATTCAGCTTTCAGAAGGTAGACGCAAAAAAATACGACATACATGTTTTCACCCCCTATTGATAAAGCCTTTGTCTCTGTCTTGTTCTTATCGTTTGACAAAACCCAATAGGATACCTTTCGTATATTATATCACTGTTTCTTTACCAATGCAATACAAATACATCTGGCTTTTATGAAAAACAGGCAGCTGCCCTAGAACGCAACATTCCGGGACAACTGCCTGCTGTTGATTTTATTTTGTTTCTACAATAATCTGTTCTTCAAGCCATGCTTTCATTTCTGCCCGGCCTTCTTCGGACATCGGAAAGATTCGCTTTCCTTCCATCTGGCTTTTTTCATAGCACAGAGGGCCGTGCCAATATTCTGCCTCCATGGAGCTTTCCTCCATGTTGACTTCCTTTGGCGTCCGCATCACAATCTGGGGGGCAATGCGAAACCGCAGCAACCCCAGAGACCCGGTAAAAATGTTATTCATAGCAAAGGTGTGGAGCGTGGGGATAAAAACTTCTGCCATGATTACTCCTGCACCAGAGCTTCCATCTCATCCAGCAGCTCGCCGAAGAGCTGGAGTGCCTGGTTGACCGGCTCGGGGGAAGTCATGTCCACACCGGCACCCTTCAAAAGATCGATGGGGCTCTTGGAGCAGCCGCCGGACAGGAAGCCCAGGTAGTCCTTCACTGCGCTCTCGCCCTCCTTCAGGATGCGGCGGGACAGAGCGATCGCGGCGGAATAGCCGGTTGCGTACTGGAACACATAGTAGTTGTAGTAGACATGAGGAATCCGGGCCCACTCCATGGCGATCTCGTCATCGATCACCATGTCAGGTCCATAGTACATCTCATTCAGGCGGCGATACTCAGCGCTGAGCACATCGGCAGTGAGGGTCTTGCCCTCCTTAGCCATGCGGCCAATGTTCAGCTCAAACTCAGCGAACATGGTCTGACGGTACAAAGTACCCTTGAACTGATCCAGGAAGTGATTAATGAGGTATGCCCGCTCCTTCTTATCCGTGGTCTTGCCCAGCAGATATTCCATCAGCAGAGCCTCGTTGCAGGTGGAGGCCACCTCGGCAACGAAGATCACATAATCCGCATCCAGAGGATTCTGGGTCTTGTTGGACAGATAGGAATGGATGGCATGACCCATCTCATGGGCCAGAGTGAACTGGCTGTCCAGAGTTCCGGTGTAGTTCATCAGGACAAAGGGATGGACTCTGGCACCGGCGGAGTAGGCACCGGAACGCTTACCCTCGTTCTGGTATACATCGACCCAGCGGCTGTCAAAGCCTTCCTTCAGGATCTTCTGATAGTCTGCACCCAGAGCGCCCATGGCGTTATAGATGGTTTCCTTGGCCTCGGCATAGGGGATCTTTCGATCCACGCCCTCCATGAGAGGCGTATAGATATCATAGAAGTGCAGCTCGTCCACGCCCAGCATCTTCTTACGCAGGCGAACATAGCGATGCATCTTATCCAGATTCTTATGAACGGTATCAATGAGGTTCAGATACACGGAAGTGGGAACATTGGTGGCATCCAGGGAAGCCTCCATGGAGTCATTGTACTTCCGGGCATCGGAGAAGAACTGGAGCTGCTTGACCTGAGAAGCCAGGACGGCAGCCATGGTATTCTTATAAGCGCCAAAGGAGGCATACAGGTTCTGGAACGCACTCTTCCGCAGAACACGGTCGCTGCTCTCTTCGCAGGCCACAAAGGTGCCCTGGCTCAGAGGATGCTTGTTGCCCTCGCTGTCCACGGCATCCGCAAAGGTCACATCAGCGTCAGCAAAGAGGCTGTAGATGGTGTCGGGTGCATTGGCCATTTCACCGGCGGCAGCCAGAAGCTTTTCCTCAGCGGGAGACAGCACATGTTCCTTGCGGCGGCGGATGTTCCACAGGTACCGGCGGTAACGCTCCAGCTTGGGCTCAGCAGCATAGAAAGAGTCCAAAGTCTCGTCGGAGATGGCCAGAACCTCAGGCGTCTCAAAGCTGGTAGCAGCAGACAGCGCCACAAAGGCACTCATATACTGCCCCTGCATTGCCTGATAAGTAGAATCACGGGTGTCCTCATCAGCTTTACGCATACAGTAGTTGCCCAGATCCTCGCCCAAAACATTGACCTCTTCGATCTCGGTCAGATAGGCCAGAAGCTTTGCGGGGCTTTCGGACAGGTGTCCTGCATAGGCGGCCAGAGATTCGGTAGCAGCCTTTACCTTTTCCAGATCCTTGTACCACAGTTCGTCTGTGGCATACAGATCCTCGATGGCCCACTTGTCGGCGGGGTCAATCTGGCTGCGCTGGGGGATAATCTTGGTTTCTGCCATATATAATTCCTCCTAAATATTACAATATTAAGTCAGTTCTGCTTTGTTCATTATAACACAAGCTATCTCATTTGCAACAGAAAAACAAGGTCATTTTCACGATAATTTTCTTTTTTTCTTATATCCGTCCACAGTTCACGGACAGATATTCCTGGTTTGCTAATTTGTTAGAATTTTTTCTAGTTATCTAAAAAAATAATTGACACGCTCTTTTATGCTGATTACAATGAAAGCAGAATCGTCAAGCAGGAGGATTTATTATGTATCAATTTCCCCAAAATTTGTACGCTGACGTTCGCATCGAGGATGTCAGTCAAACTGCCATTTCTTACGAAAACGGCAGTCTCATTCAGAATCGCACCTCCCATGAGGTCGGTGCCTTCCTGCGTGTATGGGACGGTGCCCGCTGGTATTACAGCGCCACCACCGACATTGCAAACATCCAGGAAGAACTGGATAACCTTGCATTGCTGGCTTCTCCCAACCCTGAAATTTTAAAGGACCCGGTGGTGCAGCAATTTGAGGTAAACCGGGATACTTGCCTCAAATATCAGAATACCGATGTCCGAAAGATTTCCAACCGGGACAAGCTGGAGCTTCTGCAAAGCTATCTGCCTCTGGTCCGTGAAGTTCCGGAAATTACCGAATGGGCCGGTTCCTATCTGGATACCTATACCGAAAAGAAGTTCTGGTCCAGCCTTGGTGCCAACCTTCATTTTGATTATCAGCGGGCCAGTGTGGTTCTGGATTTCACCATTGGTTCCGGTTCTGTTCCCCAGCCCGGCAGAGTCCATGTGTATGAGCAGCACTTCGCTTCTCTGAAAAATTGCCACGACCGGCTGAAACAGAAGATCGACCAGCATCTGGACTATGCCGCAAGAGCCGTTCCGGTGGAACCCGGCACCTACACCTGTGTGCTGTCGCCCACCGTAGCCGGTGTGTTTGCCCACGAAAGCTTCGGTCACAAAAGCGAATCCGACCTGATGCTGGGCAGCGAAACCATGATGCAGGAGTGGGCCCTGGGCACCAAGGTCGGATCTGACATTCTGAATATTCTGGACTCCGGCATTCCTGATGGATCCGGATATGTGCCCTATGACGATGAGGGAACCAAAGCAAAAACCAATTATCTCATTAAAAACGGGGTCCTGGCCGGCCGGCTCCACAGCGCATCCACCGCTGTTGCCCTGGCAGAGCAGGTCACAGGCAACGCCCGTGCCATGGACTTTTCCTATGAGCCCCTGGTCCGTATGACCTCCACCTATATAGGAGGGGGCCAGGACACCTTTGAAGAGCTTTTGGCTCCCATCAAGCTGGGCGTATACATCGCAGACTTTAAGCATGGTTCCGGTATGTCCACCTTTACCATTGCCCCCCGGCTGGCTTACATGATTCGCAATGGCAAACTTGCAGAGCCGGTCCGGGTCTCCGTCATCACCGGAAATGTCATGCACACGCTCCATGAAATCGACGGACTTTCCAAAGACGAAACCATTTGCTCCATGTCCACAGGCGGCTGCGGAAAGATGGAGCAGTGGCCTCTGCGGGTGGCCTTTGGCGGCCCCTATGTCAGGGTCCGAAACATTCAGGTGCAGTAAGGAGGGAGAAGCCATGATAAAAGAACTCTATACCACTACCACACGGGAAGTCTCCCTCAGCATCAACGATGGTCGGGTAGACTCTCTGCGCCGAAAGAATATCACAAAATCCGGCTGTCGTGTCTATGAAAACGGCTTCGTTGGCGTTACAGGGACCTTAGGTCACGAAACACCGGACATCTGGGCCCAGGCGGAAGCCAATCTCTCCCGCAAGATCCCTTGTCCCTGGGGACCCGAAACCGGGAAGGTGCGGACACAGCGATATGGTCACAAAATGAGTACAGAGGAATTCCTTGCCAAAACAGAGCAGTTTTTGGAGACTCTGCGCCAGGACTTTCCCCAGTTTACCTTCAGCAACAAAGCAAACTGGACGGATTTGGAGGTCTCTCTGCGCAACAGTCAGGGACTGGACTATACCTGGCAGGATGCGGCGGTACAGCTCAGCATTCTGGTTCGGGCCAAGGATTCTGTGAACATTTTTGATACCGGTATTGAAGGCAGCCTTCGGCAATTCGATGAAGCACATTTTCTGGCCGAGGCCCGCCGGATGCTGGAAGCCCATCTGAATCCCATTGCCCTGCCGGACTTGGAAAAAATGGCCATTCTCACCTCTCCCTATCTTTTCAGCCAGGCCTGGAGCGAATCTCTCAACGGGCAGAAGCTGGCCCGGGGCGCATCACTGTTTGCCGATCGCATGGGCACACAGATGTTTTCCCCTCTTTTCAGCCTGAGCATTGACCGAACGAAGGAACAGCTGCTTTCTCCCTTCTTCGACCACGAAGGTACCACCCTTGAAGGCGATTCGATCGACCTCATCGACCATGGTGTTCTGGTTCGGGGCTATGCCGACAAGAAGTGTGCCTGGGAGCATCATGTAGCCCCCACTTCCAGCGGCGCAGGCAATTATGATGATGTAGCTGCCCTATCTTTACAATCTCTGGCGGCTAAGCCCACCGGGAAAACATTGGATGAGATTCTGGACGGCAGACCCGCTATATACTGTATGCCCAGCGGCGGCGATATTACTCCCGACGGCAGCTTTGCCTCTCCTGTTCAGACCGCATATCTCTATCAGAACGGAACCCTTGTGGGCCGCCTGCCCGAGTTTTCCATTCGCGGCAAGCTGACAGAAATCCTGGGCAGTGACTACCTGGGCTGCTCTTCCGACCGTCCCTTTGACAACGAGCATCAGATGGTTGCCAATATGACCATCGTAAAATAAATAACCATACAAAAAGGCCCCCGGCAAAGGAATCATCCAGTTTGCCGGGGGCCAATATACTATTTTCGTCCTGTGGAACCGAAGCCGCCAATTCCGCGCTGGGTGTCATCCAGTTCCTCTGTTTCTACCAACTCCGGGGCCAAAACCGGCACCACCACAAGCTGTGCAACCCGCTCCCCGTCTTCCACGGTCTGGGTCTCGCTGCTATGGTTGTGGAGTACCACCCGAATTTCTCCACGGTAGTCCGAATCAATGACGCCCACCTTGTTGGCAGGTGCCAGACCACGCTTGCAGCCCAGGCTGCTTCTGGCAAATACCAGGCCCACATACCCCTCCGGCACTGCAACGGCAATTCCCGTGGGGAGAAACGCCGTATCTCCCGGGCCGATGGTCACAGGTTCTTCCAGGCACACATAGAGGTCTGCACCGGCAGACTGGTTGGTCCCGTATGTCGGAAGCTTTGCCTTAGGATTCAGTTTCTTTACTCGCATCTGCATGTTATTTTCTCTCCTGTGCCTGCCAGTCCTCCCAGAGAGTAATCCGGCCGGTTTCTAATGTTTTTTTTACATCGATGAGTCTTTGATTGGAAGAACCGCGGAACCGAAGGCTCAGATCCTTCCGCTCCGCAATGAACGGGCCGTCTACCAGGACATCCAGATAACTCAAAAGCTCCATAGTAATTTCCTTTGGGCCAAGCTTTCCCGCAAGCAGATAGCCGTCCATGGTATAGCCGGAAAATGCCCAGATACTCTTATCCGGCAGCGCCTTGCGCACCTGCCGCACCAGTTCCAAAACACCGGGCTGATTCTGAGGCTCAAACGGTTCGCCGCCTAAAACCGTCAGGCCGGTCATGTAGTCCGGGCGCAGCTCCCGGATGATATAGTCAATGGTCTGCTGTGTAAAGGGTTCTCCATATTGGAAGTCCCAGGCCTCCCGATTAAAGCAGTCCTTGCACTGCCGGGTACAGCCGGATACAAACAGGCTGACACGGACGCCGGGCCCATTGGCAATGTCACGGGGTTTGATTGTTGCATAATTCATATGATTATCCCTTCTGCTGCAAATGTGCAGCAAAAAATTTTTCCAACGCTTTTGTATATCCTTCCGGATCCGTAAAATAGCTCCAGGCGTGTCCGGCAGATTCCACCAGCACAAGTTCTTTTTCACTCCGGCAGGCATCATAATTCGTCCGACTCATGTGACAGGGAACAAAATCATCTGCCAAACCGTGAATGAACAGTACCGGCAGCCGATTCTCTTTCATAGCCGCCGTAGCGGAATAGGCCTTGGGATCATAGCCGGCCAGCACCCGACACCAGAGCCGCACAAAGTGCAAAATGGGAAAGGCGGGAACATGGGCTTTTCTTCTGCCTACATCCTTGAGGATTTCCCATGGAGAGGTAAATCCACAGTCCGCCACTACGCCGCAGACATTGGAGGGAAGCGCCTGCCGGGTAGCCATCAACACCGTAGTAGCTCCCATGGAAACGCCCCCAAGAACTAACGGCAGTTCCCCGAATGTCCGGTTATGCAATCTGACCCAGTCTGCCACATCCCGGCTCTCTTTTGCACCAAAGGTCATATATTTTCCCTGGCTTCCATTTTGGGCTCGCTGGTCGATCAAAAGCAGATTCATGCCCATGTCATGACATGCAGGAATGATTCCGGCAAAATCCGACTCTACCCGCCCGTTCCATCCGTGCACCAGCAGAAGGGTCCCTCTGGGTTTTTCTGCCGGAACCCATCGCCCACGCAGCCTGAGCCCGTCAAAACTGGTCATGGTCAGCTCTCTGACATCATGCTCGCCAAGCCACCGCGATGTTTTTATGGTCAAAGGTGCCCATCTATCATGTTTTTTTAATTCTTCCTCATCCTCCATATCCGGAGGCTTTCTTGCTATACTGGCCTGACGGAAGGCCGCATAGCTGAGAGCCAGAAGAACCGCCAGCACCGCAAGTATCGTCCATACAACTATCATGCGCTATCCCTCCCGCGTTTCAAAATGTATCCTCCTCTTTTGTGAGGGGCGATTGTTACGGTCCATTATACTCAAAATTCACAGAATTGTAAAGAATCCGGTGGGGACGAAGTGCACCACAGACTTGCTAAACTGTACAAAAGAAGGTATAATAGAAAAAAGAATCAATAAGCTTACTTGAAAGGAGACCCACTATGTTTTCTCAGGAACCTCGTCGTCTCTTCCGCAAGAATCCCCTGATGGAGGTGATTTGTCAACTCCGATTTCCGGAGATCCTGTCTATCGGCAGCAACCTGCCCGTAGAATTCCAGGAATCGATCCGCGGTGAGTTCCCTCAGTATTCCGCCAGAAAGGAGGCTCCCGCTCCCGTGCTGGCCGGTACCCCGGGCAATTTTTCCCTCCGGAACCAGCCGGAGACCGTCAACTACCAGTTTGTCTCTGCCGATGGTGTCTGGCGTGTCAATCTCACCAGCAAGTTTATTTCTCTTTCCTGCACCAGATATACAGATTGGGAAGCATTTGCGCAGAAACTGGATCTGCCTCTTGCCGCCTTCATCAAAATTTATAAACCCGCTTATTTTGAGCGGGTTGGCCTTCGGTACATCAATGCATTCTCCCGCAATGCTCTGAATCTTGGAGGAGTTCCCTTCCGCAGCCTGTTCCAGCCCTGCTATCTGGGCATTCTGGGAGAAGAGGATGTACAGGAAACCGCCACCAACCGCTGCTCTCTGGAGATGGAGCTGACCCTTCGGGGAGGCTGCCGGGCCAAGCTCCACGCCGGCCCCGGCATGGTGAAGCGTGCCGGCTCAGAAGACCAGGAGGTTCGTTTTATTCTGGACAATGATCTGTTTATGGGGGGCAACATCCCCATCAATCTTTCCACAGGTGCCATGCAGACCCTGCACCAGCATGCAGACAGCATTTTCTTGGGTGCTATTACGCAGCAGATGTTTGAAGCCATGGAGCCTCTGGAATATATCTAAGGAGGAAAACCCGTGTTCTATCGTTTCGACTGGACCTATGTTGTTCTGGTAATGCCTGCCATTATCCTTGCAATGTGGGCAAGCTCCAATGTAAACCGCACCTTTAAGAAATATTCTACCCAGTATTCCCGCCACGGCATCACTGCCGCCGACGCTGCCCGTCGGGTCCTGGATACCAATGGTCTATTCCATGTCCGGATCGAACGAATCCCGGGAAGCCTGACCGACCACTTTGACCCCAGAGACAATGTGATCCGTCTGTCTGAGGATGTGTATGACAGCACCTCCACCGCCTCCATCGGCGTGGCCTGTCACGAAGCCGGGCACGCCGTACAGCATGCCGTTGGCTATATGCCCATCAAAATCCGGGCCGCCATCGTTCCCGTTACCAACATCGGCTCCCGGCTCTCCATGCCCCTGATCCTTCTGGGCATTCTCTTCTCCGCCAGTACTCCCTCCATGTACTGGATGGTATATGCGGGTATCGCCTGTTTTGGCCTCTCCGCTCTGTTTCAGCTGGTGACCCTTCCCACAGAGTTTGATGCCAGCCGCAGAGCTTTGAAAGCCATTCAGTCCGGCATGCTGCTGGATGATGACGAGATGAAAGGTGCCAGAAAGACACTGAAGGCCGCAGCTCTTACCTATGTTGCCGCTCTGGCGGTGGCCGTGACCCAGCTGCTGCGCCTGCTTATCATCTTTGGCCGTCACAACAGCGACGACTGATGGTTCGCTCTCACAGATTATAACACAATCCCCCTGAAACAGATTAAAAACCGTCTGTTTCAGGGGGATTTCTACATTATGATCCAATTTGTACGGCATTTCTCCGGATGCCGCTCCAAGAGAAATGTGCTGCCCCGCTTTTCCGGCAGGGCAGCACACAGTCCATCATTTAACGATGGATAATCTCTTCTCTTCCGGGACCATTGGAGACCATGGTGACAGGAACACCGATTTCCTTCTCGATGAACTCCACATAATTCCGGCAAGCCTCAGGCAGATCCTCGTACCGGGTGATGCCACGGATATCGCAGTTCCAGCCGGGCAGGACCTTCAGAACGGGCTTGCAGCGCTCCAGCGTGGTGGTAGTGGGGAAATCCTTGAGGATCTTTCCGTCCACTTCATAGCCCACACATACAGGGATTTCCTTCAGGTATCCCAGTGCATCCACAACCGTGAGAGCGACCTGGGTAGCTCCCTGGGCCTGCACACCGTAGCGGGTGGCAACACAGTCAAACCACCCCATACGACGGGGACGCCCGGTGGTAGCACCGAATTCTCCCTTATCGCCGCCACGAATCCGCAGCTCCTGCGCCTCATCACCGAAGATTTCGCTGACAAAAGCGCCGGCACCAACTGCGCTGGAATATGCCTTGACCACGCAGACAATGTCCTTGATCTCATAGGGAGGCAGTCCGGCACCGATGGCACCGTAGCCGGCCAAGGTAGAAGAGGATGTGACCATGGGATAGATTCCAAAGTCAGGGTCCTTCATGGCACCCAGCTGCCCCTCCAGCAAAATGTTCTTGCCCTCTGCACGGGCCTGACGCAGGAACTGGAAGGTATCTGCCACATAGGGGGCAACCGCATCACGCAGGGGGCGAATCTGCTCAAAGACTTCCTTGGCGCTCAGCAGAGGCTTGTGGTACAAATGCTCCAAAAGTACATTCTTTACAGCCAGCACACGCTCCAGCTTATCCATGGCGTACTCCTCATCGAAGAGCTCAGACAGCTGGAAGCCGATCTTTGCATACTTATCGGAATAGAACGGAGCAATGCCGGACTTGGTGGAGCCAAAGGAGCGGCCGCCCAGACGCTCTTCCTCGTACTGGTCAAACAGAACATGATAAGGCATCACCACCTGAACACGGTCAGAAACCAGCAGCTTGGGCTCAACTCCGGCCTGCTTCAGAGATTCTACTTCCTTCAGGAACTTTTCCAGATCCAAAGCGACACCATTGCCGATAATGTTGGTCACATGAGGATAAAACACACCGGAGGGGAGCTGATGCAGAGCAAAGCGTCCCATATCATTGATGATGGTATGGCCGGCGTTGCTGCCACCCTGGAAGCGGATGACCACTTCAGAATTGGCGGCCAGAACGTCCGTAATCTTACCTTTGCCCTCGTCGCCCCAGTTGGCGCCTACAATTGCTTTTACCATAATTTGTTCCTCCAAAAATCAGTTACCGTGCAGAAACCGCATCCACAGCGCCCTGCAATGCGGAGGTATCCAAAGACTCCACATCGCCGCGGTCAAAGGCTGCGGCAACCTTGGGGTCAATGGGGAGCTTTGCCAAAACAGGAATTCCATACTGATTGGCAACTTCGTCGATCTTGCTCTCACCAAACACAGAAAGTTTCTTTCCACAGTCCGGGCACTGGAGGTAGCTATAGTTCTCTACCAGGCCCAGAACCGGAATCTTCATCATATTGGCCATTTTTACCGCCTTGGTGACAATCATGGAAACCAGCGCCTGGGGGCTGGTAACTACCACAACGCCGTCAACAGGCAGAGACTGGAACACCGTCAGCGGCACATCGCCGGTTCCGGGAGGCATATCCACAAAGAGATAGTCGATCTCTTCCCATACCACATCCGTCCAGAACTGCTTTACGGCACCGGCAATCACAGGGCCCCGCCACAAAACAGGATCCGTATCATTGTCCAGCAGCAGATTGATGGACATGACCTTGATTCCCTCTCTGGTCACAGCAGGATACAGGCCATCTTTGTCGGCACCGGCACACTCATTGACACCGAATGCCTTGGGGATTGAAGGTCCGGTAATATCTGCGTCCAGAATACCGACCCGAAAGCCCTTCCGAGCCATGGCTACTGCCAGCTGAGAAGTGACTGTACTTTTCCCCACGCCGCCTTTACCGGAAACCACAGCGATCACATTCTTAACCTTGGACAGGGGATTCAGCTCCGCAAGCAGGCTTTCTGCCTTACGCTCACCGCAATCCGAGCCACAGGATGCGCAATTACCGTTGCAGGATTCGCTCATTATACATTACTCCTTACGCCCAATCGGGCAATCATTCTCTACTATTATAAGATACACCCCTCAATGTGTCAACCGAAATTTCGCCATGCAATTATTCGATTCCTATGAAAATAGGCTCAATTTCCCCATTATGCATTGTTGGATTGGAAAAAACGCCGAAGTCGTCCCCGGTCAGTCAAACTGCCTATGGCTAAAAAACATGCATAAATGATACAAAAAAAGAATTGGGCCTTCTGCACATAGACTGATGCCGTTCCATAGGCGCACTTTCCAGATCCTTTACAGCAAAATAGCCGCAGAAATCCATGTCTACTCATTTCTGCGGCCGTTTTAATTCTATTCTATTTTCTGTCAGATCTGTTCTGCTGTCTGCTCCCATTGCTCCATCAGCGCAAGAAGCACCAGGTCCGCAGCTTCCTTCTCCTCCAGCAGCCGTGTCAGCTCCTGATAATCCGCAGAAGCCGCAGCGATTTTTTCGTCCAGTTCTGCAAGCAGAGTCTCCTGCTTGTCGATCTCCCGTTCCAGTTTCCGAACCTGTTTTTCCAATTCTTTGTCTTTATTCTTTGGCTTTTCCTTCTTGGGGGCCTCCTTTTTGACCGGAACTGCCGCAGGCATAACCGCCCCCGCTGCTTCATGGGCCAGAATGGAACGGTATTTGCTGTAGCCACACTTAAAGTCCCGAATCTGCCCGTTTTCCAGCGACCAGATCCGATCCGCAAATTTTTCAACAAAGTAGCGGTCATGGGACACGAAGAGCAGAACTCCTTCAAATTCCTCAATGGCACATTCCACCCACTCTCTGGACGCAATATCCAGATGGTTGGTAGGCTCGTCCAAAATCAGGAAATTGATTTTTTCATCCATCAGCATGCACAGCCGCAGCCGGGACTGCTCGCCGCCTGACAGGCTGCCCACGGTTTTAAAAACATCCTCTCCCTGGAAGAGGAACGCACCCAGCCGATCTCTGGCCCCCTGAGGGGTAAGATTCTTTTCATAGAGCATGGTGTCATACAAGGTCCGTTCCGGGTGAGAGAACTGCATGATCTGGGGCAGATACCCTGCCCGAATGGTAGGACCATACTTGATTTTTCCCTCACAGGGCTCCTCTCCCAAAAGGCAGCGGATAAAGGTGGTTTTTCCTGCCCCATTGTCTCCCAAAAGGGCGATGCGCTCCCCTCCTTTCACCTGCAAATCCACACCAGAAAACAGCTCTTTTGTGTCGAAGGCCTTCTGAAGGCCCCGCACTTCAAAGGCCAGATCGCCCTGAAAATCCCGCTGGGCAAAGGAAGCCTTCATGGTTTTGTCCATGGTAGGCCGTTTGGTCTTTTCAATGCGGTCCATCCGGTGCTGAATGGACATGGCCCGGCGGTACAAGGTCCGATTGTTAATGCCCCAGCCCTTCATCCGTTCCAGGGTATATCCCAGCTGCTTCAGCTTGGCCTGCTCCTGTTCATACTGCTTGAGCTGCAAATTGAACCGGGCCTGCTTCTCTTCAATATAGAACGAATAGTTGCCGGAATAAAATTCCCCGTGTCCATCGCTGATCTCCACAATTCTCTGGGCCACCTGATCCAGGAAATAACGGTCATGGGAGATGGTCAGAACCGTTCCTTTAAACTTGTTGATGTACTCTTCCAGCCACTCCACACTCTTCAGGTCCAGATGGTTGGTAGGTTCGTCCAATAGAAGGATTTCCGTTTTTTCCAAAAGAAGTCTGGCCAGATTTACCCGGGTTTTTTCTCCGCCGGACAGCATGGCAAATTCCTGCTGCCGCATAGCCCCGGGAATCCCCAGGCCGTTGCACACCTTGTCCGTATCCACATCCATGTCATAGCCGCCGCCTGCTGTGAAGCGGTTGGTCAGACGGTCATATTCATTCAGAATGTGCTTTGGGGTGTTGGCGGTCATCTGTGCCTCCAGCTCCTGCATTCTCTCTCGAACCTTGCGAAGCTTTGCAAAAGCAGAGCGCAGCACATCCTCTACGGTATATCCCGCAGGATACTTGGGAATCTGTGAAATCAGGCCCAGATTTTTGTTGGGATTCACATAGACTTCTCCCTCATCATAGCCGATTTCTCCTGTTAAAATCCGAAACAGCGTGGTTTTTCCGCAGCCATTGCGGCCCAGAATCGCCACACACTCCCCTTCCTGGACCTCGAAGCTCAGGCCATCCAGAAGGTTGTCCCCGATTTCAAAGGACTTTACTAAGTTTTTAACCGAAATATCTATCATAATGCTTCTCCAAATTCCGTTTTTACTCCAATTCCTTTAAAAACACTTCCAGTTCCTGTCTTGTGTACAGGAGATTCAAAGCGCTCACCATTGCATTGGCACTCATACGCTCAGGAAGCCCCAGATGTCTCAGCAGCGCCGCTCGTTTTTGACTGGCATCGGCACCGCCGGAAAGCCCCAATTCCATAAAATCCGCCTTTGTGATTTGTCCGCAGGGCTGAACTCCGTCTTCCATAGTAGCGCCGGCCTTTCGCAGCGCCTCCAGAAGAACTTCCGGCTTCATCCCCTCTACCCCCAGCTTTCCCTCTTTGCCCGGAGCATCCTTTCTGCGTTCCTTGCCATAGATATCGGGGATATAGGCCTGTTTCATCTGTCCCGTCGGGATCAGCCCCTTCAGAAAATTCCGAATCACAAATCCCGCTCCATCGGAATCTGTCAGCAAGATGAGGCCCCGCTTCTTTGCTGCCTCACGCAGCAGCTTCTGCTGGGCCTTATCCTTAAAAACTCCAAAGCCATTGGTCTGCAAAATCGTGGCATCCACAATCTGGGACAGGGTATTTTTATCGTACCGTCCCTCCACCACGATCACTTCCCGAATCTTAACCATTTCTTGCCTCCTGCGCCAGTTCCATGAGACACAGCTCCAGCAGCCGTTCCGGCTCATCAAAGGAAGTTTTCAGTTTTCTGTCCGTTTCCAGCACCAGCTCGGCTGCTCTCTTACAAAACCGGCTGGAAAACCGCTTGGCTCCTGCCATGGTTTTTCTGGCAGGGTAGTCTCCCATGGAGCACAGCTTCATAAGGTCATCGCCGCCCCTTCCTGCATCGATCAGGATTCGTGCAGCGGAGATTTTTCGCAAATGGGCCCCCACAGCGCCCAGAATTACAATGGGCTCCTGCTGCATCTTATACAAGGTCTGAAGCTTCCGAAGAGCCCCTTCGTAGTCCCCCGCACCAAGCAGGTCTGTCATCTGGAACACCACTGCATCCAGTACCGGCTCTACCACTGCGTCGATGTCGGAACGGCGAATTTCCTCTCCCGGAGCAAAGGCGGCAATCTTGGAAATTTCTCCCTCCAGTGCCGTCATGGTCCCGCCTGTAATTTCAATCAGATAGTTGCAAAGCTCCGGCGAAATCGTTTTATGGAAGGGTCGGAAGTGCCGAATGATCCAACTGATCAGCTCTCTGCCTCCCTGCTTTGGAAATTCCACAAGGCTGGCATGTCTGCTCAGCGCATCATACAGCTTCTTCTGCCGCTTGTCCGGTTTGAACTCCGATGCCGCATAGACAAAAACCAGCGTGCAATACTCCGGCAGATCTGCAAGCAGTTCAATGAGTCGTTCCCGCTCATCTTCTCTCAGCTTAAAAATATCTACATCATCCACCCGAACCATGGTTCTTTCCGCCATCATGGGCAGGTTCTCCAAGCTCACTGACAGCTCGTCCAGAGAGAAATTTTCAACGGAAAAACGGTGGTAATTAAATTCTTCTGTGAGAGGATCCACAACCTTTTTCTGAAGCATCCCAATGTAATGATGCAAAAGATAGGTTTCCTCTCCCCAGAATACATAGCAGGGCCGGATGATCCCCGCCTGGAGGGATTTTCTAAGCTCTGCAACGGCATCTGGGGCCTGCGGTTTTTTTGCCATGTTTTTAACCTCTGATTATAATTGTTCCGCACTGGTCTGTACGCACTGCGGGAATATTCTGCCGGGCCAGCCGATCCAGCACTTCCTTGCTTGGATGCCCATAGGAGTTTTCTCCCACGGAGATGGCCACCAGATCCGGAGTAATCCGACACAAAAATGCAGTACCGGTGGAGTACTTGGACCCATGGTGTCCTGCCACCAAAAGTTCTACATCCGGAAGGGGATATGCGCTCATAAGTGCCCGTTCCATGGACTGGGACATATCTCCGGTTATCAGTGTATCATATTCTCCCACGGTAAACAACACCGAAAGTCCGGAATCATTGCTCCCCTTTTGGGACAGCGGTGGAAAAATCGTCAGACTTCCTTCCTCCCAGGTCAAAGAAATCCGGCTGTCTACCCTGATGAACGCAGAATCGTTGCTGCCCTCAGCCATCCGGAATTCCTCCTGATTCTTTGGCACATAGACCCGTTCCACCTCCACACGGTTTTGCAGATGATCCGCTCCCGAAATATGGTCCAGGTCAAAGTGCGTGATAATTAACCCATCGATCCGGGAAACGCCCTGGCTCAGCAGATAGCGCGCTGCCGTTTCTCCTGCTCCCTCCCCTTGGGAGCCGCCGCAGTCCACCACATAGGTTTTTCCTTGGGACTGGAGCACCACACATTCTCCCTGCCCGACATCCAGAACAGCCACACGAAACCGATCCAGCCGCGGCTCCACCCAGGCCAGCGTCACCGACAGGGCCAGGGAAACCACAAGGGCCGCAGCCATCCACTTTTTCTGTCTGCATTTTCCAAGCAGGAAAATCCCCAGCAACACAAAGGCGCATACAATCCAGGCCGCTGCATAGGGGCTTTCCTTGGGATAGAGGGCCGAAAAAGAAAAGCCTGCAAAAAACTCTGAGGCATGCATAATGTAGGCAACCAGCAGGGAAACCAGCTTTCCCAGTCCCATTGCTGCCGGTCCCCATATCAGTCCCAGGACACAGACCGCCATTGCTCCATAGAATATCAGGCTCACCGCCCATAAAATCAGCACATTGGTCAGGGGCGCCACCAGACTTACAGAGTCAAATGCATACGCACAGATCGGTGCTGTAAAAATCGTAGCTCCCAAGGTCACTGCACCCGGTAGGCCGAGGATACGAACCAGTTTTCTCTTTGGATATTTTCTTTGCAGCCACTGGCTCATGGGCCTGGTAAAACATAAAATTCCTGCCACCGCTGCCACGGAAAGCTGAGAACTCAGGGACACCACCGCAAAGGGATTATAGGTCAGCAAGCACAGCACTGCCGCAGCCAATGCCGTGGGGGCATCGTAGTCCCGCCCCAGCAGACGGGCCAGCAGCGCCAATCCCAACATGACGGCTGCTCTCACCACGGAAGGCGGGCCGCCAACCATTGCGGCAAACAAACATAATGCAGGAATTCCAAGCACACAGAACAGTACCTTCCGGTGGAGCGTCAAGCAATAGATCAAAGCAAACAGGATTCCCAAATGCATTCCCGACACTGCCATAACATGGGAAACGCCCGCCACAGACATGGTCATTTTCTGACGATAGTCCATACCGGATTTATCTCCTACCAGAAGGGCTTTGCAAAAATTTGCACTTTCCTTTGGCAGATACGCTTCCAAAGAGGTGCAGACCCAGTGCTGCAACTCCGCAGGAAACATCCATAGGGACGGCTTGCCAGGAAGAACCGTTGCACTTTCCTTGCCTCCATAGGCTACCAATCTGATTCCGGCGCCTCTGAGATAATTGGGGCCTTTTTCTCCTCCTCGGGCGGTATCATACAGGGCGGCCGTTACCTGCACCCGGTCTCCCGGCTTTGGTATTTCCTGGTTCAGGCCGCAATACAATCCGGCAGAGATCCTGTGTCCCTGTATGTCCAGATTGCCCTCGATATAGAATCGGTTATTATTCTTTATGGGATACCTGGTGACCTCCAATGTGATTTGTTCTTCTTTTCCGGTGCACATTCTGGCCGGTTCAAGGATCACGCCTTCATAAATCAGGAACCAGCCCAGCCCCAGCGAAAGTCCCAGAGCTGCGCAAAGGATCCCGCAAAAGATTTTGTTTCGGTCTTTGAGAAGGAAGAACACCAAACAGATCCCTATGCCCAGTGTCAGCAGGATCCCTATGGCTCGGGGCCATTGGACTCCGATCACAGCCGCTGCGCAGGCACCCATTGCAGCCCAGACCAACCGGCGCATCATCCTCCCCCCTCTTCCCATCATTCCTTTAAGAATACCATATTTTTTCATTTTCTGCAAGGAATCAGGCAATTTCTTCCTCAAGGATTGCATGCATCGAAATGCTGTACATTGTCATTGCGGTTCCGGATATCATTACAGGGCTGCCTCTACCCACGCAGAGACAGCCCTGTTTCTATTTTACCGGATCGGTTATTTATACTCCTCTATATACACGGCCCGCTCTCCCCCAACAAACTTGGGACGAGTCCGCGCACAGAGAATATGGGCCTGGCCAATGGTGCTTCTGGACAACCGAACAGGAACCGCCACTTCCTTCAGGTGCATTCCGATGAGGGTCCCGCCGATGTCCAGTCCGGCCTTGGCGTTCACATGTTCCACCGCTACGGGATGGGCAAAGGCCTCCCAGGCCGTGGTGGCAAAGGAGCCGCCTGCCTTGGGCTGCGGGCGGACATTGACCATCTCATAACCAAAATGCTCAGCGGTCTCTTCCTCCACAATGAGGGCCCGGTTCAGATGCTCACAGCACTGCACCGCAAGACGGATCTCCTGCTCCTGCAAAACAGGATAGATGCCAAAAAATGCTGCCTGTGCCGCATCCAAGCTGGAATTTTTTCCAATGCGGCTGCCAATCATTTCGCTGGAAGAGCAGCCAATGACCAACAGATCGCCCCGCTTCAGCTTTGCCGCTTCCAGAAGCTCACGAATCACCTGCTCTGCCTGCGTCTTGATTTCTTCCATCATAGCAAACGCCTCCGTTGATTTAAGATATCTCTATTATACGGCCCTGCAAAAGTCTTGTCAATCGCTCCTGATGCCCACAAAAGGCCCGAGGTGTTTCCCCGGGCCTTTCTGGTTTTATGACAGCTTAGAAGCTACAAAAGTCTCCACGGCAGCCAGTGCTTCGTCCACCTTGGACAGGTCAGAGCCACCGCCCATGGCAGAATCCGGCTTACCGCCGCCCTTACCGCCGCAGATGGGCGCAATGGTCTTGATGATGTCACCGGCCTTCATGCCGCTCTTCACGGCATCCTTGCCGCAGACAGCCTGGAAGGTAACTTTCTCCCCTACCAGGGCCAGAACCACAACGGCCTTGGAATCCTTCTCCCGGATCATATCTCCCATCTTCCGCAGAGAATTGGCGTCTCCTTCGGTGAGCTTGCAGCTGCCTACATGGAGATCCCCCAGATCCTTGCATGCCTTCAAAATGGTATCGCAGCCACCGGCAGATTCCTTATCCTTGTACTGCTCAATGACACGCTTTGCCTCTTTCAGCTCGTTCATGGTTGCCTCTGCTTTGCGGACCAGCTCTGTGGGGTTGTTGGCCTTCACTACTTCTGCAGTCTTTGCAATGGTCTCGGATTCCTTTTCCAGAAGCTCCAAAACAGCGGGGCCGGTAATGGCCTCAATACGGCGAACGCCGGAGGCAACGGAGGCTTCGGAAACAATGTGGAACAGGCCGGCCTTTGCGGTATTACTCAGATGTGTGCCGCCGCAAAACTCCATGGACAGGTCGCCCATTTTCACCACACGGACGGTGTCGCCATACTTTTCCCCAAACAACGCCGTTGCACCCAGCTTTTTGGCCTCTTCCACAGGCAGCACCAGCGTCTCCACCTGCTCACCGGACAGGATCTCACGGACAGTTTCCTGCTCGATCTTCTTCAGGTCTTCCTTGGAAATTCCCTCATAGTGGGTAAAGTCAAAGCGCAGACGGTCAGGCTCTACCAGAGAACCGGCCTGGTGGCAGTGGTCACCCAGGACCTTCACCAGTGCACTCTGGAGCAGATGGGTTGCAGAGTGGGCGCGGGCAATTGCATCCCGGCGCTGTGCATCTACGGCAACTGCGGCCTGCTGGCCCACCTTGATCTCACCGGAGATCACCTTGCCGTAGTGCATAAACTTGCCGCCCTTGTTTTTCTGAACATCATTCACCTGGAACAGGCCGTTTTCCACCCGGATGGTGCCATGGTCTCCTACCTGGCCACCCATCTCGGCGTACATGGTGGTCTGGTCCAGCACCACAATGGCCTCAGCACCGGCACCGATCTGCTCCCGGAGTTCCTCCTCTGCCACAATGGCAACCACCTTACCCTCTGTTTCCAGACCATCATAGCCTACAAATTTGGTTTCAGGGACTTCCTTGCCAAATTCTACACCGGCCCAGCCCAGGTCACCCAGCGCCTTGCGAGCTTCCCGGGCACGGACCTTCTGCTCCTGCATGAGCTGTGCAAAGCCTGCCTGATCCACGGTCATGCCTTCGTCTTCCACCATCTCCACCGTCAGGTCGATGGGGAAGCCGTAGGTGTCGTAAAGCTTAAACGCATCCGCACCGGAGAAAACCGTCTCGTTCTTTTCCTTATGCTCCGCCAGAAGCTCAGAGAAGATCTTCATGCCGCCGTCAATGGTGCGGGCGAAGTTCTCTTCCTCCGTGCGAACCACACGGGTAATATAGTCGGCACGCTCCCGCAGATAGGTGTAGTGGCCCTCATTCTCACGGATCACAGTTTCCACCACCTCAAAGAGGAAGGGATGATTGACGCCCAGCAGCTTGCCGTGACGGGCGGCACGGCGCAGCAGACGGCGCAGCACATAGCCCCGGCCCTCATTGGAAGGCAGAACACCGTCGGCAATCATAAATACAGAGGCACGGATATGATCTGTGATTACCCGCAGAGAGACATCTGTCTTGGCGCTCTGGCCATAGGAGGCACCGGTCAGCTCCGTTACCTTGTTGGTAATGTTCATCACCGGATCCACATCAAAGAGGCTGTCCACATCCTGGCATACCACAGCCAGCCGCTCCAGGCCCATGCCGGTATCAATGTTCTTCTGTGCCAGATCCGTGTAGTTACCGTGGCCGTCATTGTCAAACTGAGAGAACACATTTTTCCAGACTTCCATATAGCGGTCACACTCGCAACCAACGGTGCAGCCGGGCTGACCACAGCCATATTTTTCGCCACGGTCATAGTAGATTTCGGAGCAGGGGCCGCAGGGGCCGGAGCCATGCTCCCAGAAGTTGTCTGCTTTTCCAAAGCGGAAAATCTTATCAGCCGGGATGCCCACCTCTTTGTTCCAAATCTCGAATGCTTCTTCGTCATTCTCGTAGATGGACGGATACAGACGGTTCTCGTCCAGGCCGACCACCTTGGTCAGGAACTCCCAGCTCCAGTGGATGGCCTCCCGCTTAAAATAATCGCCGAAGGAGAAGTTGCCCAGCATCTCAAAATAGGTGCCGTGGCGTGCAGTCTTACCGATATTCTCAATGTCACCGGTACGGATACACTTCTGGCAGGTGCACACACGGTGACGGGGCGGCTCCACTTCTCCCTTAAAATAGGGCTTCATGGGAGCCATGCCGGAGTTAATCAGCAGCAAGGACTGGTCATTCTGAGGAATCAGAGAAAAGCTGGGAAGACGCAGATGATTCTTACTCTCAAAATAGGACAGGAACATTTCACGGAGTTCGTTCACTCCATAAGGCTTGGGATTCATATTGTTACCTCCATGGTTTTATATGCTTGATAAAAAAACAAACCTCGCCCCCAACTTAGGGGCGAGGTTTCACTCACGGTACCACCCTAATTACCGAATAATTCGGCATCTTAGACGCTCTGTAACGGGAGCACCCGTCCCGGTCAGCCCGGGCCGCTTGGAAGTGGCCTGCAGTGTTCCGGTCAAGGGCTTGCACTCTCCCCTCTCGCTGTAAAACTTTTCCACTGCTTCTCTTCCGCATTGCATTTACAATATCCTGAATATTTTACCACAATTTCATCATTTGTCAATCTTTTTTGTTCTGAATCATACGGCGAAGGGCCATGGCCCGCTCCGGATAATTCGTAATAACAGATGTTACATTTTTAGAAATCAGCCACCCCAGCGACAGCACCATGTTGGGGGTATAAGGATTCAACTCCAGGCCCTTCTTCTGTATCTGGTCAATAATGGTTCCATTGAGCCGCAGATACCACGGATGCAGCGCCTGAAGCCCCAGTTCCTCCAGGATCTGCCCGGGATTTTCCAATTTTCCATTGGTGAGCAATCCACAGGGGGCATTGGGGGCCACACGCTTCATTCTCAAAAGACTTTCCCCATGAAAACTGGAAAAGATGATTCGCTTCTGAAGATGATACCGCTCTGCCAAATTCCAAACCTTTTCCTCCAAACCGGGGTACTCAAACAGTCCGGTTTTCAGTTCCACATTGGCAGACATTCCTGTAGGTTCCAAAAAGGCAAAAAATTCTTCCAAGGTGGGAATCCTTTGAATCCCGGTCTGCCTTTGGTCGCCGGAAGCTGCATTCAGCTTTTGAAGCTGCAGCAATGTCATGTCCTTTACGAAGCCTGTCCCATCAGTAGTTCGGTCCACTCGCTCGTCGTGAATGAGCACCACTTCCCCATCTTTGGTCAAATGCACATCTGTTTCAATGCCATCTGCACCGCATTGCGCCGCTTTTTGAAACGCCAGCATGGTATTTTCCGGATAGCGGCCGCTATCGCCTCTGTGGCAGATAATTTTTGTCATGGAATCACCTTCTTTCTGGTATTCTACCCGATTTTCCCTGATTGTACAACCTAAAAAAATCCGTCACGGATCACTCCGGGACGGCGTTCAACCATTCATGCTGCTCTTGGCTTTCTTCTGTTGCCTGCATGTTAGTCAAGCCTAACATGCGTCTTAAAAAGAGGCACGGGAACCCCGCACCTCAGTCGTCGCAATTCGTTTTACTTTTCGACGATTTCCAGAATCTCCATGGGGCAGGCCTTCACACAGATTCCACAGGCGATGCACTTGGAAGCAGGGCCGTTGGAAACGGTGGGAGGTACAATCACCTGGAAGGGGCAGACCTCAGCACACTTGCCACAGCCGGTGCAGAGCTTCTTGTTAATCATGTACACACCGGTCTTGGGGTTCTGGGTAATTGCGCCGGCTTCGCAGTTCTTGGCACACTTACCACACTGAATGCAGACATTGGGCTTTACCGCGCCGTTCTTCTCTACAATATGGATGCAGGACTTATCCTGATGAAATTCCTTGTAGAAGGCCTCGGAACAAGCCTGGACACACTGCAGACATGCCATGCAGGCAGCACCTTTTTTTACGGTCAGTTTTTTCATAACCAGTCTCCTTATTTTTTATTCATCCGCCTACATTATACCTTCTCAAAGGCAAAATAGCAACCAGATTTTGTGCATTTTTCAATTTTCTGTACTTCATGCGTATTTTTCATGAAAATTGGGAAAACTACAGAGGCAAAAATCAAACGATCAGGAGGACACTTTCATGAAAAAGGCAACACTGATTCTGGGGGCTTTGCTTCTGGCTGCATCTCTGTCCGCATGCAACGGAAAGAATGTATCCACCAGCAATAACGGACGGGTAGACGGGACCAACAGCACCGAGCATACCACCATTCCCATGCCGTCTATGAACCCCACCAAGCCTCACTCCGGCACCGAGTCTACCAAGCCTCATACCACCAAACCTCAAACCACAACCCCCAACACCACTGCCCCGCACTCTACCGAAAGTACCCATACCACAGACAGTACCCATACCACCGAAGGCACACATTCCACGGAAGAGACCACTGGCCGGTAAACAGAAACAGGCCGTCCCGGCCTTTGACCTTCCCCCCTGAAGTAGAGCATGGACACAAATCTATTTCAGGGGGCATTTTGTGCCGGGATTTCCTGTCAGATCCCACTGTAAAATTCTTTCATACCCAAACCTTATCGGCACAGAAAAAAGCAGCTGCCGCCCTTCCAGGCAGCAGCTGGTTTCAATTCTTTTATTGCACCGCTTGGCTCACCCAGCCCAGTTTATGGGGGCTGACTTTCCTTTGTTCCTCATTCAATCCCAGCAATACACTTTGGGGTCCACATTTCTCTGCCAGTATTCACCGGCCTGTGTAAACCCATACCGATCCAGAACTTCCTGAGGCTCCATTCGCTGGCGAACCGCCTTCATGGTGGAAAAGCCCCACTTCCGAATACAGCTCACCGCCTGGCCTAAAAATTGATCTTCCAAGGCTTTTCCACGGTACGCAGGAAGGAGGTAGGCCATGGCAATGGCTCCCGCCTCCTGATCCAGGCTTAACATCCCCACAGGCTCACGGCCCAGCATCACCAGGAAGCTGACCCACTGAGGCTCCGGGATCGGAAATCCCTCCGGGCAGTTCTCCAAAGGACGAAACCACATGTTATAATTTGTATCCTTTTTCTCTCTCCACCACTTCTGCCGTGCAAATGTGGACAGCTCCTCCGGAATATGGCTGCCGTCATTGAGATATTCATAGGAAAACCGTTCCCCATCCCAAAAGAGCTTGGACACTGCCGTGTTGTCGCAATAAGGGACTTTGGAAAGGTCATCGTCAAAAAACAGCCGCATCAGGGTCGTACGCAGAATACCCCCGTGACAAAACACCGTCACCGTGCCGTCTGCATAGGTCCGGGCTACCCGCTTCAGTCCTTCAATGAATCGGCCCGTCCATTGATCCAGGGTTTCTGCTCCTTCTGCGTGCCAGCAAGCGGGGTTTTTACTGAAATAATGCATCTGCTCCGGCTCATGCTGCTCTAAATATCCAAAGGTACAGTCTTCCCAAACTCCCATACCGATTTCACGGAAGGCCGGATCTCTGTGGAGCTTCAATCCCTTTGGTACGTAAATGGCACGGGCCGTCAGACTGGTTCTGGTCAAATCACTGCTATAGCAGGCATCCACCTGGATGTCCTTGAACCGCTCCTGCAAATAGGGAAGCTGCCGAAACCCGTTGGGCGTCAGCAGGGAATCATACTGTCCGTGGGTCCGGCGAAAGGCATTGCCCTCCGCCTCACCATGACGAATAAGATAAATGGTGGTCATAAATTCCTCACATAATCATGCAATATTTTTCAATGTTTCTGAGCATTCGTTCTGCTGCCTCTCTGGCCTGTTCCTTAAAGTCCCTGCCATCGCTTTTTCCTCTCTGCCAGGCCCCCAGGATAGAGCGAGAAGCACAGACCGCAGCGCCGTGACCGAAGCGGTCAAACGCATACTGCACGCTCTTACCGGAACCACCCTGGGCACCGTAGCCAGGTACCAGAAAGAACATCCGGTCATATTTCTCCCGAAGGCTTTTGATGACCTCCGGATACGTAGCACCTACAACGGCAGCCACCTGACTATACCCGTTCTTTCCCTTACAGTCTGCGCCCCAGCGGTTTACCAGATCCGCCATGGCGGTATGCACCACACGGCCGCCGGAAAGCAGATCCTGCACTTCCACAGAAGAGCGATTGGAGGTTTTAACCAGAACGAAAATGCTCTTGTTTCCGGTCCGGCAGTACGGAAGGAAGGGACGGATGCTGTCACCGCCCAGATATCCATTGAGGGTCACGGCATCGCAGGCATAGGGAGAAAAGGACTCTCCGCAGATTTCCACCGTGCCAAACACCCCTCTTGCCAGAACCTCTGCGGTTTCCGGCATATCTCCTCTCATGCAGTCCAAAATGACATAATACCCCAGTTTTTTTGCATAGGCCATCACATGCTGCATGGCACTGATCCCCGCGCCTCCCAGGCCAAAGAAGCAGGCAGTCTGCACCTTTACCGCAGGCACCAGGTCCCTGAGGCTGTCTAAAATTCCTTTGCAAAAGTTCTCATAGGCCAGCGCAGCTGCCTCAGGTCCAAGGCCTGCGGCCATCTTTGCCTCTTCAAACAAATACTGCGGCACCAGATCCGGGGTCGGGTCCAGGCCTACCACAGTAGGGTTCTTATAAATTCTGATCTTTTCCTGTAAAATGTCGATTGACATTACGATTCCCCCTCAGCGGAGTTTTCTTATATTGTATCACACTTTTGCCGTTCTGCAAAGTCAAAAGGACATGACTGCAAAAAATTCCTGGTGTTCTCTGAACCATTTCGGTGCATACTAACTCTGAAAGGAGGCGATTGCATGAAAACCGGAATGTTTGCTCTGACCCTTGGGCTGGGTGCTGCTGTAGGGGCCGTAGCGG
>JARIBV010000118.1 GCA_029257335.1 Faecousia sp. | reverse complement strand
GGATTTTGCAAAGTAAAAAAGAATATGTGGCATTATGAAGCAAGAGAATACCTTTATGTGTATGCCGGAAATTCTCCAGCAGATTGCTTTTGGGATCAAGTTTCCATGAAAAAATCATAGTAGGAGTGATTGAATGAAAAATTCTGATCTGCATTTGCCTTATTTTCCCGTTTCCGGAGAAAAAGCTGTACAGCGATGGAAAGAGATGGATTACGGAAAGATTTTATGCAATGAGGAACAATTTAGCGCACTGGGAAATGAAAAAATATGTCCAACCGAGACAGTCAGCACAGTGTGTCTATTACTCTATATGCTGGCTTTACCAGCAGGATTCGGCTTGAAATATTTGTTACATAACGGATTGGGTGTTGTGAATTATGGCATAATTATTCCTGCTATCATATTTGTGATTGCCCTCTTTAAGTATATCTTACCGAAGCTTCTTTTGGTTTTAGTCCCTTGGGTGAGTAGAAACACGGACAAAAAATCAGATAAGATATGGGTTGTTTTGCATGAGCCGGTTTTCCGAACCGTCGTATTGTTCGCTGAACTGATGTTTTTACGTGGGTTATAGATTTGCGAAAAGGTAGGTAGACGGGCGGCTCCCAAAGGGGGCCGCCCGCAATGATACAATCTGGAAGTTACCATACGCCGTTCCGATTGCACCTATTTCTGTAACAAGACAGGACAATGCATTGAATCAAGTATCTGATACAGGAAATGACATGAGGGTGAAACACGCATCCGATCCACAGGCGTACCAGAACTTTGGATGTGCAATATTAAGTGAGAGGAGGAGTAACTATGGAGGTTCCATGTTGTCCCAAGTGTGCTAAAGATTCTCATGTCAAGATGCGGCCCAATGATCCGATGGTAGCATTTTACAGCGAAGCAATATCATTACGAGTATGTACATCATGTGGACAGATCTACTGTATGTCATGGATACAATGGCTGCTAGTAATTATTTCAAACTCTATCTTGCTCGGACTTTTGCCAGTGGTACTTTGGGATGGTTGCATTGCAGGTATAATCGGGCTTGCTATTTTAGCGTTGGTAGAACCGATGATATTTGATGTGATACAAACTCGTTTCTCGTGGAAGCCGATTGATGCTGCATGTGTAGATTCTAAGTGGATATGGATTCGTACAGGCTTAATCGTTGGTGTAGCAACTTGTATTGGAAGGTATCTCGTAATGATGCTTTTTACTTAGACAATTTAATACAAGCATGTGCGACATCCATTATACAATCAGAAGAGTGTCTTTAATAAGACTGAGAAAAGGTGGATAAAAATGGCACTTCCAAGAAAAGAAATCAAGGCGGATTTACAGGACTGTGTACGAACGGTATTTGCTGAGGTCCTTCGACAAGAAGGTTTTCAGAGCTACCGAGGGGAGGATCTGAGCTGGTACCGACTGATGAATGACGAGCTGGTACAAAGTGTGCATTTTATGATATTCAAATGGTCGAGCCCAGATATGACCATCGGATATGGAGTGCATCCGTTGTTTATTCAGCCTCATTTTTTAAGATCTGCGGTATATAACTGTTCTGCGGAGGTAAAGTGCTTTCATGAATATCCTCCGAAAGTCAAAATGTTTGCTCCTTGGAAGTATCCGGAATGGTCATGGGTTACATGTGCAGCTCCCATCTTAGACTAGTTCAAGCTTCTGACAGATGAAATCCTCCCTAGATTTCAAAAAATCCGGACTATGGAGGATGCCTATGCCCATCATGTCAAGGCCGGAATGTAATTGACTCAAAACGCCGGGCAGAATTTGACCCAATCGCCGACATTACAAACGCCGGAATTCTTACCGCCGGTTACGGTTCAGCGGTCTCTAAGGTGATAGGTTTTGCCACGGATGTTAATGACATGGGCATGGTGCAGGAGCCTATTGAGTGAGGCTGTTTCCACCCCATCCGCCATCAGCGCGCCAGGCATCCCTGAGATTTGGGCCTTTTTCAGAGCTTCAATCAGATAAGACAAGGTGGCGTGGTAAACAATACTCCAATAAATGAAGCCGATTCAACTGGACATTGGTTCATGGATCATATATAATATAAACTGTATAAGTGAAGATGGTAATGGATTTTGCAAAGTAAAAAAGAATATGTGGCATTATGAAGCAAGAGAATACCTTTATGTGTATGCCGGAAATTCTCCAGCAGATTGCTTTTGGGATCAAGTTTCCATGAAAAAATCATAGCGGGAGTGGTGGAATGAAAAAATATGTCGAACTGAAACCAGTCGTAGTCCCTTGAGCCAGTAGAAATACTGACAAAAAGCAGAAAAGATATGGATGGTTGTGCACCAGCCAACATTTCGGGGGGTGCTTATTGCTGAAATGATGTTTTTTGCGTGGATTATAGGTTAGGGAAGAGACAGGGCAGAATTACGCATTCGAGGAGGAATACTTATGGAAGTACCATGTTGTCCCAAGTGTTCAAAAGATGCAGATGTACATATGCGACCGAATGACCCAATCGTGAGTTTTTACAGCAGAGAATCGGGTAACCCGTGTATACGAGAATGTAACTCGTGTGGGCAGCAATACTGCATGTCATGGAAGCAATGGGCTGTAGTCATTCTTCTAAACGCCACAGTATTTGCGTTTTTGGGAATGCCGGCGTGGGAGCTTCTGCCAGGCCCATTGCTACTTTGTTTTGGAGGCATTATTTTAGCAGAACCATTGATCGTTGATGCAGCGCATCAACTGTTTCCGTGGAAACCGGTTGATGCACCACGTTTGGATTCTAGGTGGCGGCGGGCGATTAGAAGTATTATTGTTGCAGTTAGTGTCTATATTGGTGCACATTTAATAAGGCTATTATTGCTTGGAATACTGAAATAAAGACAGAAATCCCATCATTGTCTAAATCGCAAGGGCAATAGTATCGCTCTTGTGTAACAAATTCATCAAAATATAAATTTATTGTTTTGTAGAAAACAAAGTTGATAGTTATATTAATGCTACAGAAATCCTCCAGCAGATTGCATTTGGGATCAAGTTTCCATATGCGGCCCAGTGACCCTATGGCAGCATTTTATAGGGAAACAAGATCAATCAGAAGGGTATCTTTGAATAAGCCTGAGAAAGAGCGGATAAAAAGGGCACTTCCAAGGAAAGAAAGCAAAGCGGATTTGCAGAACTGCATTTTGAACAACGAGTTGGTACAAAGTGTGTATTTTTCCATATTTTCATGGAAATTCGCTGATTTCGTTACCGGCTACGGAGTATACCCCTTGTTTGTTCAGCCGCATTTTTCAAGCTCTATGAGATACACCGGTTCAAAAGCGGGAAAGCGCGATCCTAAATGGCCTTCTAAACCTGTGGGCATGAGATAAGGAATTTATATAAATTCCATAAAATAGCTAGGAGAATTCGGCGTTATGCTGCTCAATTTAGTGCATCTTGTCCATTGATGTTCGGGTTCTGATATACGATAATAACAATCAGTATGTCTGTGGGATGGGCTTTTGTACACCGGGCGGATCGCTTCGGCGCAATCCAGAGGGCGAACAACAGGGCCGTCAGGATCTGAAAATGGCGGAAAGGCCCTGGGATGGCTTGCTTCCTGACCGCTCCGCCTGCCTGGGGGCAGGAATAAGCCCTGACATACGATCATACAGAATCTTGCAAAAGGACCGAAATGGAGAGAGTAACGCAATGAACAATCCAAAACTTAACAGCACAACCCATGTGGTGCTGGGCAACCAGCAGTTGCAAGCTAAAATTCAGGTTTTGGTATGCGATGACGACCCTATCTTTTTAGAACAGCTGATCCAAAAGACGAAAAGCTTTCTGATTTCTCAGAATTTGAAGCCGGTGATCCACGCCTTTCCCAATGCAGAGATGGTAAGGCCTTCCATTTTGAAGGGCTGTGACATTGCTCTTCTGGATATCGATTTAGCAAATCAGCAATCCAATGGGATGGATATTGCCAGACAGCTGCGGGAAGTCCGCAAGGATGCAATCATTATTTTTATTACCAATTTTATTGAATACGCACCGGAAGGATACGAAGTACAGGCGTTTCGGTATGTCCTAAAGAGAGAAGTACATACCAGCCTGCTTCCTTATATGCAGCAGGCACTGGAGCAGATGCGTATTTTCCGAAAAATACTGAAAATTCGAGTAAGTGGTGAGATCATTTCGGTTCCGCTGGAGGATATCGTGTATTTTGAGGTGCAGCAGCATGATGTGACGGTTCATTTGCAGACAGCAAATTGCGAAAAGGACACAAACGCATATCGTTTTCACGGGTCCTTATCAGACCTGGAACAGGAGCTGGAGCCTCAGGGGTTTTTGAGGATCCATAAATGCTATCTTGTGAATATGCGGCATGTGAAGAAGTTTCAATGCCGTGAGGCGCTGCTGGACAACGGCGTTTTGCTGCGCGTCAGTGAAAAGAAATATGCAGAGCAGAAAAAGAAATACCTTTTGTGGAAGGGATGGAAGTGATGGAGTATGTCATCAGCCTGATATGGACCGGATTGCAGCTAACCGGTATTGTATTATTTGTGGCGGCCTTTCTGTCCCTGAAACGAAGCAGGAAAACCTGCCTGCTCGCCCTGGCGGTTACATGCCTCTTGATGTATGGATACTCCAATATGCACATCAATCCCATAATCATACAAATGATTTCCATTGGGGTCACGGCCTGTTTGTCCCTGTATCTGTTTGAGGGCTCCTGGTTCATCCACATACTTCTGTCAACCACAGGGTACATCTTTATTGCGATTACAAATACCGTGATCGTCTATGGCACAAGTGCCTTGCTCGGCATCAGTGCAGAGGAGTTTATGTGGCGAAAAGCTTTCTATGTGACGGTTGTTACACTGGGGATGCTGCTGGATGTGTTTCTGGCCTGGCTGCTGTGCTGTCTGCGAGGGACCAACCGGTTACAGAAGATCCAGGGCAAGTGGCTCTTGCTGACCATGATGTTTCCGGCTGTCAGTGCAATGATTCTGGTCTCGGTGTTCTTCAATTATCAGGATAAGGAAGATCTGCCGGGATGGGCCGTTTTTACCAGTGCGGTTCTGGCGATTGCAAATATCGGAATACTGTACATCGTGCATACATTGGAGCGGGCAACCATGCGGGAACAGGAAGTGATGCTGTTGACAAAGCAGATGGATTTTCAGGCGGAAAGCATCACGGCACTGGAAAGCAGCTACAGACATCAAAGAAAGGCCACCCATGAGTTTGAACATCATTTGCAGACCTTGCAGAATTTAATGGAACAGAAGCAATACGAAATGGCCAAGGATTACCTGCAACAATTACGGAAGGATCGGTCACTGCGGGTCTTTTGCGTCCATTCGCATCACCCCATAACGGATGCCATATTGAATCAAAAGTACCAGACCGCACAGGAAAATGAAATTCAGATGCATGTACAGGTAAATGATCTGTCTCATATTGCGCTTCCCACCAAGATGCTGGTGGTGCTTCTTTCCAATCTTTTGGATAATGCAATCGAAGCTTGCCAGAAGCTGCCCCGGGGAAGAGAGATCCACTGTAGTATTCTGGCGGATGAGACGCTGTATCTGTCCATTCGCAATACCTCTCCGGCAGTTAAAATTACAGACGAAGGGATCACTACCAGTAAAAGCGAAGTAAGGGAGCACGGTTACGGAATACCGGCCATACGCTATGTTTTGGAACAGCTTGGGGCTGAATATACATTTCATTACAGTGACGGATGGTTTCAGTTCGTTGCAGAGATTCCGTCAATCAAATCAGAATAAGGATTCTAACGAAAAATGCGGCACTTCAATGTGCTGCATTTTTTCGCTTTCGCGTCAAAAAAATGGCAGTTGCGCGTAAACGCTGGAAATTTTCCTAATATCTGGTAGTATCATACCTAAGGAGAGGTACAATGAAGCGTTTTGTGACTTTCGTAGTAAACCATTGTCTTCAAAAGGGATATATCACCAGTGAGCAGGCCCCATGGCTGCAATACGGATTAGAGAAGCGTTTGAGCACCGTTTTTGGAACAGCTGCTTTCCTGATTTTTGGCCTTATGATTTCTTCCGCAGGCACCACATTGTCATGCTGTCTAAGCTTTTACATTTTGCGCAGCCGTACTAACGGATATCACGCAAAAACCGTGTGGGGATGCTTCCTTTCCTCCTTGCTGTGGGAGTATATCTTCCTTGTGGTACTGGGCCGGGGGTTGGATACCCTGGCAGTTTTTTGTCTGCTTTTGATCTCAGGGGGCATCATCTGCGTTCTTGCGCCGTATAATCACCCCAATATGGGGTTGTCACATGAGGAGATTTTGGCCTGCGGCAAATCTGCAAAGGTCAGACGTGGCGTGCTGCTGTTGGCAAATGGTTTGGCATACTGGTTTGAGTTCGATAGCGTCTGGAAAGGCATTAGTCTTGGGGTAGCAATGGCAGCGACCATGCTTGCTTTTGCATATTTACAAAATAGGAGGATTTTGAATGAAAAAGCGAATTGTTTCCCGGAACATGATTGAATCCATTGTAAGTTCAATCATAGAGCACGAAACCAGCGAATGGCCCCCGAACTGCCCGTTCCTGACATACCAGCCTGTTCGGCCCCGGCGGCGTTTGAATCAAAAGCGTTGCGAGGATCACGAAAAGATCTGTGTAAAAGAGAACACAGAAGCCTGAGCTTGCAAAAAATTTAAAAAGAGAGTTGAAAGAGGAAGCGTTCAAATTTAAAAATTTGGAGATTTATGAGACTGATAGTGAGAACCTGGGGAGCGAAAGGAGAGGTCGCAGCGCTGGAATATCCGTCAGAAAGAGATCTCCGATTACGGTTTATTATGGGCACACAAAAACGGACTGCCGGAATTTGTAATTCAGAGAGGGCCTGGGAAAAGTTGCTGTCTGCAAGAGGGTAAACTTGCGATGCGGCGTGCTTTCCCTGGGCGAAATTTCGGGCGATATGTAGATAAGCCTCTGTGTAGTGAGACTACCCCTATTCAGTATGCATTGGCGTAAGAGACCGCCGTATCGTCCCTTGGTGCCGGAAGGGGTGCAGGTTTTGTCTAAGAGGAGAGACTTTGCCCCGGTGAGGAGCCCGGACACCATAAAATTTAAAATGCAGTGGGGAACTACTTGCGGAAGTAATTCCTGCTGAAAAAATTTCCCGGGAGACAGAAAGCTGTCTCCCGGTTTTTTGTACGACAGATGGGCGGCCCTTTTTAGAGCCGCCCATCTGTCTGTTTTTCAGAACCTGATGTTCCAGGTAAGTCCCGGAATGATGCAGTTTATGGAAGAGAATCTGTTTTTGACTGGAACGCACGCCCAAGTCCTGCGATGCCTACCACATCCGCAATCAGCCAGCCAATGGGAATGGAAACCCATATGACCCATGCGCCAAAGTCAGGGGCAAAGCTGTAGGAGATCAGTACCCGCAAGCCAAGAGAAATAACGGTCAGGACAATGGACATCCCGGCCCGTTCCAGCCCCCGATAGGTGGCATAAAGGAGGAAGAGAAGTCCAATCCCGGCGTAAAAAACGCCCTCCATCCGAAGATATTGCACCCCGATGGACAGGGCCTCCAGTTCAGTCGGATCGATGAACAGGGTCAGCAGAGGCTTAGCAAACAGAAATACCAGTCCCGAGACGATCAGGCAGAAGATGACGGACAGACACAGGGCCGTGCGAAACCCCTGCCGCACACGATCCGGCCTGTTTGCCCCGGCATTCTGTGCCACGAAGGTGGAAAATCCGTTTGCAAAGTCCTGGGCCGGGGCGTATGCAAAGGCATCGATCTTGACACCGGCAGCAAAGGCTGCCATGGTTGCGATTCCGAAGCTGTTGACCAGGCTCTGTACCATCAGGATTCCGAAGTTCATAATAGACTGCTGAAAGCTGGTCAGCATACTGACCGATGCGATCCGACGCAGCAGCTGCCTGTCCAGATGCAGATGGGAGCGGTGCGGATGGAGCTGGGGCAGGCGCAGCATAATATAGAGCAGGAGCCCCAGTGCGGAGATTCCCTGGGCAATCACCGTTGCAATGGCGGCGCCTTCCACCCCCTGGTGAAATACCAGAACCAGCAGAAGGTCCAGCACGATATTTCCAATGGTGGACAGCAGCAGAAATAGAAGGGGCGCCAGAGAATTACCCACTCCGCGCAAAACAGCGGCGCCGAAATTGAACAGGAAGGTAAAGGGAATCCCGAGAAAAATGATCTTCAGGTAGCCTGTAAAGGCAGGCAGCGCATCGCCGGGAATGTGCATCAGCTTTGCAATCATAGGCAGTGCGGGGTAGGTGAGGGCCAGAAGTACCACCGATGCACAGGAGCCGACCAAAAAGGCATTGAAAATGGCCTGCTTCATTTCAGCGATTTTCCCTTCTCCGTACAGCTGGCTGAACACCACACCGCTTCCCATGCACAGCCCCAGAAGCAGACTGTTGAGCAAAATCATCAGGGAAAATGCACTGCCCACAGCGGCCAACGGGATATTTCCCAAATAGCGGCCCACGATCCAGGTGTCGATGATGTTATAGCACTGCTGAAGAAGATTTCCGCCGATCAGGGGAAGACTGAACAGCACCAGACTGCGCCGAATGGGGCCGGAAGTAAAATCAAACTGCATGTATCAATGCTCCTTTGTTTGAAAAAATACTTCGATCATTATACATAGTTCAGCAGAAAAACACAAGGCAGGACCCAATGAAATTCCGGGCCCCATCGGCTGGCCTACATGGAAATCTTTTGAGAAAGCCAAGGAATCTATGTACCTTTTTCCGGACCTGTGGTATAATTGAACTGCTATATCATGCCAAAGAGATAACTTTTGCAAAAAGGAAGTGTTTTTCTTGCGTAAGCTGGGAAGAAATGAACCATGTTGGTGTGGCAGCGGAAAAAAGTACAAGGCCTGTCATTGCGCCTTTGATAACAAATTAGAAGGCTACTTTTATCAGGGTGCCCTGGTCCCGCCGAGAGAAATCATTAAAAATCAGGAACAGATCCAGGCAATCCGGGACAGCGCAAAAATCAATATTGCGGTCCTGGACTATGTCAGCCGGAATATCCGTGCCGGCATTACCACAGAGCAAATCGACCGCTGGGTATATGAGAAAACCACGCAATGCGGCGCCATCCCTGCACCCTTGCACTACGAGGGATTTCCCAAAAGCGTGTGTACCTCCATCAATGAAGAGGTGTGCCATGGCATCCCGTCGGACCATGTGGTGCTGAAAGAGGGAGATATCATCAATGTGGATGTGTCTACCAATTATAAAGGATATTTTTCCGATTCGTCCCGGATGTTCTGCATCGGACAGGTCAGCCCGGAAAAGAAGCGCCTGGTGGACATTACCAAGGAAAGCATTCAGGTGGGGCTGGAGCAGGTAAAGCCCTGGGGCTTTTTGGGAGACATGGGACAGGCCATCCATGATTTCGCCAGAAAAAACGGATACAGTGTGGTTCGGGAAATCGGCGGACACGGTATCGGTCTGGAATTTCATGAGGAACCATGGGTAAGCTATGTTTCCAAAAAAGGAACGGAAATGATGATGGTGCCCGGAATGATCTTTACCATTGAACCGATGATCAACATGGGAACGGATGAAATCTTCGTGGATCGGGAAAATGGCTGGACCATCTACACTGCGGACGCAATGCCCTCTGCCCAGTGGGAGATTCAGGTCCTGGTGACGGAAGAGGGCTATGAAATTTTGTCCTATTAAGCACTGCCCAAAATGGAAGAGCCGCTGAAAAGCGGTAGATGAAAACAGAAAGAATCATAAAAAAATACGGTGCAGCCCGGAAGGACTGCACCGTATTTTGCTGCCGATCTAAAAGAATGGGGCGGATATTATTTGACTTCCATCTTATAGTTGTACTGTTTTGCAACTTCTTCCACTTTGGATCCGGAGGGCACGCAAGCTACCGTATCGGAATCCCAGCCTAAAAAGTTTTCAATCTCTGTGAGAGAAGCGGGAAGCTCAATGCGCTCCAGGGAAGAACAGAAACGGAAAGCATCCTGTTTGATCTGCTGCACGCCTTCCTCTACCACCACTGTTTTCAGAGACTCGGTCTCCAGAAAGGCTTTCTCTCCGATGACCTTTACACTCCCGGGAATGGTGACTTGCTCCAGACTGGTAGCAGTGAAGGCAGACGCCCCAATCTCTGTCAGAGTATTGGGCAATGTGATGGATTTCAGATTGGTACAGTGAGAAAAAGCGGCCATGCCGATTACCTCTAATCCGTCCTTGAGAACCACATTGATAAGATTTCTACACCCCTCAAATGCATTGGAAGGAATTACTTTCAGCCCCGTTCCAAACTCCACTTCCGAAAGATTTTTGCAATAATATAGAAACTGTTCGTCAAGTTCCGTAACGGTGTCCGGAATTTTGATTCCTTCCACATGTTCGCCAGAGAAGGAAAGCTTTTTCAGGGCAACCACATTTTTGCCGCCCAGGGTGGAGGGGATGATGACATTCTTGTATTTTCCTGTGTACTTTTTAATCGCTACACCGTTTTCCGCCTCTTCCACAATGAAATCAGATTCTTCCGGCTGGGTGTAATTGCGCACTTTCTCCGGTTCGGTCTCTTCTTCGGGGGGAGCTTCCGGAGCAGTTGTTTTTAACTCGATTTTATAATCATGTTCTTTGGCGAATTCCTCAGCCGCAGAGCCGGGATACAGGGACACCACCACATGATCGCAGTCTTCAAAAATATCGGAATCCAAGTTTTTGATGGATGCGGCAAGCTCTACCCGTTCCAGATTGTCACAGGAGGTAAAGATACCGCTATTCAGCGTTTCGATCCCCTCGTGCAGAATTGCGGTTTTCATGTTTTTACAGCCATAGAAAGCCTGCTTTCCAATCTGCTTCACTCTTCCGGGAATCTCGATTTCCTCCAGACCTGCGAAACCGAAGGCACTGCGCTCGATGGATTTGAGGCTGTCGGGGAGCTCAAGATGTGCCAGAGATTGGCACTTCAAAAAGGCATCCACCCCGATTTCCTGCAGTCCCTGATTCAGAACGACCTCCGAGAGATTGGCGCACCATTTAAATGCCTCATCATCAAGCCGCTTGACATTTTTTCCCATTACTACGGTTACAAGGGCGTCAGAACCTGAAAAAGCATTTGGTTTAATGACTTCCAACGTGTCAGGCAGCTTCACACCAACCACGCTGTCAGTTAGGAATGCACCGCTTCCCAGCTGCAGAACATCCTGACCGCCAAGCTGAGCAGGAATGATAATATATTTTTCATTTCCTGTGTATTTGGTGATTCTGACACCGCCTTCCACTTCTTCCCACGAAAAGGCGGATTCCGGAGCGGTTACATAGTCGGCCAAATCTGCATTGGGAGTTTCCGTTCCGGGGACTGTGGAGTCGGAAGAGATGGAGGGGCCGGAAGGGCTGATTGTTTCGGGATCAATGTCAGATTGATCACTTCCACAGGCACACAGGCTTGCGGCCATCAGTCCTGCCAGAGTGACGGCAAAAATTTTCTTTGTAGACATACTATTCTCCTTTGATGTTTTTTTCGCTGGAATAATCTGAATCTGACGCTGTGTGCTGATTTTACCACAAGGACTCTCCGGATGCAATAGCAAAAAACGACAGGGCTCTGCTGAAACGAGGATGGTTCCGCTTTATGGCCAGGGCCTGTTTCTATGGGGCAGATACCGGGAATAATTACCAATATGGATCGTTTGCCGCTGCCTGCTGGGAGACGGCAGGGTGGCTTTGCTCCGGGAATCTTTGTTGAAAGAGCACCCTTTTTGATGTACCAAAATAGCTGTTATTCTGTTGTGGACATTTGCACATGTCAGCCTGACAATATGATAACCAATGTATATTTTTGTCGATTCTGATGAAAATATAAGGAATTATATGTTGACATTGGGCAAACCTGCGATATAATATAGGCAACTTCACAGCAGCAAGCCGAGTGTTGTATTCTGAACTGTAGAATTCGGGATATGAACAGAAATCTCTGGGGAATCTTATTGAATTGAGTTCTGAAAGTGTAAGGTTTTTGTATAAACTATCATAAAAAACGGCATAAAATACAGTGCAGTTTCGGTAAATTACAGTGAGGAAACCAGAGGGTGGTTTGTTCATTTTAAATTGAAAAGAGGAAATGATATTATGCACAGCACACTTAAAGACAACATGAAGTATTTGTCCAATTTCGACCCTGAAATCGTAGATTTGATGGAAAAAGAGTACGAGCGTCAGTGTGAAAATATTGAGCTGATTGCCTCCGAAAATATCGCATCTCCTGCCGTCATTGCTGCTATGGGTTCCGTTCTCACCAACAAGTATGCCGAGGGCTATCCCGGACACCGTTACTATGGCGGCTGCGTCCACGTAGATGGAATCGAGGAAATCGCCATTGAGCGCGCAAAGAAGCTCTTCGGCGCAGAATACGCCAATGTGCAGCCCCACTCCGGCGCACAGGCCAACCTGGCTGTCTATGCCGCACTGCTGCAGCCCGGTGACATGCTCATGGGCATGGACCTGCAAAACGGCGGCCATCTGACCCACGGCGCAAAGGTCAACCTGTCCGGCAAGATCTATAACAGCGTTTGTTACGGCATCAACCCCGAGACCGGCCGCATTGACTATAACGAAGTGGAGGACATGGTCAAGAAGTATCATCCCAAGCTGCTGGTAGCTGGCGCTTCTGCCTATCCCCGTGCCATTGATTTTTCCGCTTTCGCTGAGATCGCACACAACAACGGTGCGCTTCTGATGGTTGACATGGCTCACATTGCCGGTCTGGTGGCCGGCGGCCAGCATCAGAACCCCGTACCCTATGCCGATGTGGTGACCACCACCACCCATAAGACCCTCCGTGGTCCCCGTGGCGGCATGATCCTGGCAAAGAAGGAGTTCGGCAAGAAGATCAACTCTGCCGTATTCCCCGGCTCTCAGGGCGGCCCTCTGATGCATGTGATCGCTGCAAAGGCAATCTGCCTGAAGGAAGCACTGTCTCCCGCTTTTGCGGAGTATGCAAAGGGCGTGGTGGATAACTCCGCTGCCATGGCCAAGGCTCTGCTGGCCCGCAACATCGATCTGGTGACCGGCGGTACAGATAACCACCTGGTTCTGGCCGATCTGCGGAAGCTGGGCATCACCGGCAAGGATCTCCAGGAGAAGCTGGACGAGGTCCACATCACCGTCAACAAGAATTCCATCCCCAACGACCCTGCCAAGGCCAGCGTCACCAGCGGTGTCCGTATCGGTACTGCCGCAGTCACCACCAGAGGCTTCAAGCCCGAGGATATGGATACCATTGCTCAGTGCATCTATGACATCGCCACGGATGCAGAAGGCAAGCACGATGAAGTGATCGCCCGTGTCAAGGCCCTGACAGACGCACATCCTCTGTATCCCACCGAGGACTAAGCTTGTTTCGGAAAGCATTATCAAGATAGAGCAGGTCTGCCGCAGAAGGAATCTTTTGCGGCAGACCTTTTTGCGATTTTATATGCTCCATGGACAAAAAGCCGCATGTTGGGAGATTTTCGGATTTCAGCAGGGGATGCGTCCAAGTGGCTTGTCATTCCCCGGAAAGAATGTTATACTAAAGTGAAAAATGAAATGTGGCCGGATTTTTCGGGCAGCAAGGAGGAATCCCTATGAATACACAGGCATTGATCGGCTCCATGCAGGATACCTTGTCCTTTTCCTATGGCCCTGTGCTGCGTAACAGGACCCAAAAGGCGGCAGCGTCCTCCCGGGTGTATCAGGAGGGCTTTGTCTCCCCGAAAATGAATGCCGGTGTGGGGGAACTCCTGCTGCAGGAGGTTGGCACGCTGGAGGCTGCCCGGCTCAGTACCAACCTGGGGAAGGTGGCAGTGCTGAACTTTGCCAATGGGCAAGAGCCCTGCGGCGGTGCCCGCCAGGGAACCAACACCCAGGAGGAGTATCTGTGCAGGAATACCAACCTGTATCACTGCCTCACCCGGCCTCAGCTATTGGAACCCTTTTATGGGTATCATCGGGCCAGAGGCCAGTCCTCCGACCGGGTCATCTATACCCAGGGAATCACGGTGTTCAAAGACGGGGCGCCGGTGCCGGATTACCTGCCCCATAGAAAGTGGTATGAAATCGATGTCCTTACCTGCGCAGCCCCCTCCTTGGAGGAAACGCCTCACTTGGGAGACGGGGCAAGAGAGGTCCTGTTCAGAAGCCGAATCCGCAATCTCTGCGAGGTCGCCCGAGACAATGATGTGCAGGTCCTGATTCTGGGGGCCTTTGGCTGCGGAGCCTTTGGCAATCCTCCTATGGTGGTGGCCCGGGCCTTTCATAAGGTGCTGGTGGAGGAGGGTTGCAGAAGGTATTTCCGCCGGGTGGTATTTGCCATTTTGAAAACGGACGAGGCAGACCCCAACGATGCCGCCTTCTCTCAGGTCTTTTTGGGGGTAGGGGAAGAGGTGCAGCAGGAGGAAAGTGCTCTGACCCGGTGGCAGCGTGGAACTCCCTGGTATAAAAAGCAGATTTCCATTTTGGGAGATTCCATCAGCACATTGGACGGATTTCAGCCCCAGGGATATCCGGTCTATTATCAGGGAGAGATCCAGGATAAGACCGGGGTTCGGAAGCAGGAGGATACCTGGTGGGGGCAGGTCATTTCTCATTTTGGCGCAGACCTGCTCATCAATGATTCCTATGCGGGCCGGACCGTAGTGCCCGGATTGAGCCAGGAAGAGGAGTCGCGGGAGGGCGGATTCCACTGGAAGCTGCATATGGAGGAATTGATGCCTCAGGGGATCATCCTCTATCTGGGGATCAACGACTGGATGCAGGGGGTGCCTGTGGTGCGGTTTCACCGGGCCTATGGGGACCTGCTGAAGCAGCTGCGAAGCTGCTACCCGGAGGCGGAGCTGTGGTGCTGTACGCTCTGTGAAACCCGGATGTCTGCTGCCCCTCAGTTTGTCTTTCCCAAGGCTTTTGGGGGCATTGACCTATCAGAATATAATGAAGCGATCCGCCAGGCGGCTGGGGAGAATGAGGTTCGGTGCCTGGATTTGCACGGCCAGGATATCCCCTATGACTCTCTGGACGGACTTCACCCCAACTTGCAGGGAATGCGGACCCTGGCCCTGAGTATATTGAGAGCCACCGTGGACCCTGCGGGACTGGTACTGCTGCCTCTGGAACAGGTGGAGCTGCCGGAAAAAAAGGAATCCCGGGAGGAGCCTGCCGCAGCTTCTCTGGCTGAGATGGAGAAAGCCATGGAGGGGTTCTTTGCCTCCGGCTATCGAGACAGCGTTTCCTTTCAGACGGTGCTGTTTGACTTTCCCAGAGTGCCTCTGTATTTTTCCGGCACAGAGGGAGAAGGCCTCATGAAAATCCATACCAAACTGGGAGAGATGATTCCTGCCTTTGTTTCCGAAAAAGAGGCGGAAAAGGCACCCAAGGGGCCGCTGCTTCGCCTCTGGCCGGAGGAATATCTGCCCTTCATTGAAAAGGCAAACTGCCCGGTGGTCATCAATCCCTTCCGGGACAGCAGATTTGTGATTTCGCAGCGGGTGTTTCGGGAGGTTCTTGCCCCTGCTATTTCTACGGACCCGAACTGTGTTCTGGTTCCGGAACCGGGAAAGAGTTTGCTTGGCAAGGTCCTGGAGGGCCGCTTCCTTTGTGAAAAGCGGCTGTCCCTGGAGGGTAGAAACGCCGTCATGGAGGTGCGGGATCAGGAAAAGGGATTTCGTTTGGAGCTGTGGTGCATCGATACGGTGACTCCCGGGTTGGAGAAAGTCTGGGAAAAGAGCCTGCACCGCATTGCCCGACGCATGGAGCTGCGCCATCCCAACATTCAGCAGTATCCCGCCATGTTCCGAACGGGACAATACCTGTGCATCCTCCGGCAGAGCGAAGAAGGGACGCTGATGCAGGATGCCATGAAGGCCAGGGTCCGTCCGTCCCAGGCACTGAGCTGGGGGCGGGAGCTGGCAAGTGCCCTGTCCTATCTGGAAAAGAAGGGGCTGCTGCTTAGCAACCTGAGCCCCAGGCGGATCTTGATTCATCACAACCATATCCGCCTGTGTGACTTCTCCGGACTTGTATCCGGAGATGGGCCTGCCCCTGTTCCAAGAGGTACGGCCAGAGGTTATGCCCCCAAAGAGGGGATGGGACAATCCGGAAGCCATGTCTATACGGTGGGAATGCTTTTGTACCATCTGATTACCGGGATCGATCCCAATGAACCGGGGTTTACATACCTCCCTCTGGCAGCCACAAAGCTGGACCGGCAGTTCGCCCAGATCATAGACCGCTGCCTTTTGGTAGAGCCGGAGGGACGGTACAAAGACTGTGAGGCGCTGCTGCAGGCACTGGAGGAAATCGTGGTATGAGCATCAAAGTGCACCTCAATGTAACCTGTCTTGAGACAGCTCCGGCCCCGCTTCGCTGCAAGTCGGACGAAAACAGTGCCGTAGCCTGGATCCCGGTAGAGGACATTGGGAAGAAGTCTGCGGAGCCTTGGTTTGTGGAGTGCATTGATAGAAGGCTGTGACAAGGGGGGAAACGCCTGGCCTCCTCAGAAGAAATAAGAGAAACCGCAGCGATAGAGTGAAAAAATATTGCTCTGCCGCTGCGTTTTTTTTGGAAACAAAAACCATTGAAAAAAGAAGGGGAATATTGTATGATAATAGTAGAAAACTGGAGATTTTCCCGATAATCAATTTTCGGTGACAGCCTCTGTAGCCTTGGGTCACGGCCCCATCCTACAGAGGATTGTACTGTCTGGCTGTTTGTCCGATTCAGTTTTTAGAAATGAGGATTTCTATGGGGAAAAATCAAAGCCTTTCTTTCAAAAAAGGAGATTGTTTGGCAATCATTTTGGTGGTGGCGCTGGCGCTGATGGTGGCGCTGCTGTTTCTGCCCGGAAGCGGCAGTAAGCAGGGAACCATGGTGCAAATCTATCAGAATGGTGTTTTGACAGAAGAACTGCCTCTGTCTCAGGATCGGAAGATGGAACTCTCCGGGGCGTATCACTGCACAGTCACTGTGAGAGACGGAAAAGTTGCCATTACGGACTCAGACTGCCCCGGGGAGGACTGTGTTCACACGGGATGGATCGAAAGTCCGGGAAGAAGCATTGTCTGCATTCCCAACCGGGTGGAAGTCCGGGTCACAGGGGGCAGCGATGTGGACTTTGTAGTGGGGTGAAACCATGAAACAGACAAAAAAACTGGCCCTGTGTGCAGTCCTCATTGCCTTGGCGCTGGCCCTTTCCTATACGGAGCGTCTGATCCCCTTGCAGCTTTTGATTCCCCTGCCGGGGGTCAAGCTGGGGCTGGCCAATGTGGTCAGTCTGGTGTCGTTATACCTTCTGGGTTGGAAACCCACCTTTGCCATTGTGATTCTGCGCTGCATTCTGGGTGCCATGTTCGGAGGCGGCGTCACCGGGTTCTTCTTTTCGATTACAGGCGGCCTTCTGGCCATGGGGACCATGTGGCTGAGCAAATCGGTTCCCTTGTTGTCCATCTACGGGGTGAGTATTCTGGGGGCGGCTGCCCACCATGTGGGACAGGTCATGGTTGCAATGCTTGTGATGCATTCCGGCTATGTCCTGGCTTATTTGCCCTATCTTCTTCTGGTGGCGCTGTTTACCGGGTTTGCCACTGGAGCTTTGAGCGGCGGGGTCCTGCGGGCTCTGCCACCGCATTTTGCTGTTTCCATTTCCACAGAGAAATGAGCAGATAGATCCAAATAAAAAGACGGAGGAAAATCAAACATGCGCAAACAAATTTCGCTTTTCCTGACGGCGGTCATGATGCTTGGCATTTTAACCGGATGTGCAGGAACCCCCGTTGTGGTGTGTGACCGCAGCGGTTCAACGACCCCCGCCGAATCAACCGGTTCTGTGGAGACCCATGGCGAACCTGTGGGGGACGATGAGGTGAAAACCGGTCTGGCCATTGTGACCAGTGTTTCTGACAGCGTTGGTGCAACAACGGAAAAGCCGGGAGAGGTAAAATATGATGTCACCCTGGCGGCTGTTACCGTGGATAAAGACGGAATCATTCGCTCCTGCATTCTGGATGGGGTGCCTGCCTCTTTGAACTTTGATACAGCAGGCGCTATTACCACCGATCTCACCGCTGAAATCCTCACCAAGAATGAGCTGGGGGAAAATTATGGCATGAAGCTTTATGGCGGTGCCAAGCATGAATGGAACGAGCAGGCAGCGGCCCTGGCAAAGTACGCCGTGGGCAAGACCGTGGAGCAGCTGCGCAGCGGTGCCATTAACGAAAGCGGCAAGGCGGCAGATGCAGATCTGGCAACCACAGCAACCATCTATCTGGGCGGCTATGTGGCGGCCATTGAGCAGGCAGTCAACAATGCACAGTATCTGGGAGCCACCGCACAGGATCAGCTTCGTCTGGCCTCCATCAGCTCTTTGGGGTCATCCAAGTCCGCAGACGGGGAGAACAAGGGAACGGCGCAGCTCGACTGCGATGTGACCGCCCTGACCATGAATGGCGATACCATCACCAGCTGCTATATTGACAGCCTCCAGGCCAAGGTGGAATTTGATGCCGCCGGCGCCATTACATCCGATGTCACGGCCCCTGTGCCTACGAAAAATCAGCTGGGAGAAAACTACGGCATGAAGCTTTATGCCGGTTCCAAGTACGAGTGGAATGAACAGGCAGCCGCCTTTGCTGCCTATGTCACGGGAAAGACTGCTTCTGAGATTTCCGGCATTGCGGTGAACGAAAAGACCGCCCCCACAGAGGCAGATCTTGCGGCCACGGTGACCATTGCCATCGGCGGGTTCCAGGCGCTCATCGCCAAGGCTGCCAAATAAGACCATGAAAAAACGGCTGCTTGTGTTGCTGCTTTCTGTGCTGCTGCTTGCAGGTTGTGCCCCTAAGACCCAGGGGCAAAAGCAGTATGATGCCACCTTTTTGACCTTATTTGATACGGTTACTACCATTATGGGCCAGGCACAGTCTGAAGAGGAGTTCCGGGAGCGGGCACAGGCTGTTCACGACGAGCTTTTGCGGTATCACGAGCTGTTTGACATCTATCACAGCTATGAAGGCATGAATAACCTGAAAACGGTTAATGACCAGGCCGGAATTGCCCCCGTGGTGGTAGATCAGAGCATCATTGATCTATTGTCTGACTGTCAGGACTATTATGCCCTGACAGAGGGCAGGGTCAATGTGGTCATGGGATCCGTGCTGCGGCTATGGCATGAGGCCAGAACCAGAGGGGTGGACGACCCGCGCAGTGCTGCACTTCCCAAGAAGGAGGCCCTGGAGGCTGGACAGGCCCATATGGCTCTGTCCAGCCTTGTGATCGACCGGGAAGCTTCCACGGTATATCTCACGGACCCGGAGTCCAGCCTGGATGTGGGCGCAGTGGCCAAGGGCTGGGCCCTGGAGCGTGTGGCAGCCCAAACCCCGGCAGGACTGCTCATCAGCGTGGGAGGAAATGTCCGTGCCACGGGACCCAAAGATGATGCCAATACCCCCTGGGTCATCGGCGTGCAGGACCCCAAGGGAGGGGAGCGCTACCTGCACACGCTCTATCTGACCCATGGCAGCGTGGTCACCAGCGGTGACTACCAGCGCACCTTTACGGTGGACGGCGTTGCGTACCACCATATCATTGACCCCGATACGGCCTATCCCTCCAACCTGTGGAGCTCGGTGACCGTTTCCTGTGAGGATTCCGGTCTTGCGGATGCTTTGTCCACGGCCCTGTTTCTCCTTCCTCAGGAGCAGGGGCAGAAGCTGCTGGATCAGACAGGCGCAGAGGCCATGTGGGTCACAGCGGATGGGAACATCCGTTACAGTCTCGGCTTTGAAGAGATGATTCGTACTTAATGAGGTGAATAATCAAATGAAACACCTGTTTTTTGGAGGTATCCACCCCAAATATCAGAAAGAGCTTTCTACCGGAGTCACAGAGTTTCAGCATATTACCCCCAAGGAAGTTGTGATTCCGCTGCTGCAGCACATCGGTACTCCCTGCACCCCCCTGGTGAAGGTGGGAGACCGGGTGCTTCTGGGCCAGAAGATCGGCGATGGAGAGGGACTCTGTGTCCCGGTCCACGCTTCGGTCTCCGGCACGGTCACTGCCATTGAGCCTCGTCCCCACCCCAGTGGAAGGGTGGTTCCGGCGGTGGTCATCAAAAACGATTTTCAGGACAGGGAGGCGGAGGCCAAGGAGTGTCATATTCCCATTGACCAGATGGACCCGGACGAGGTGCTGAAGGCCATCCGGGAATCCGGAATTGTGGGCATGGGCGGCGCAGCTTTCCCGGGAAATGTCAAGGCGTTGTCCTCCATGGGCCATATTGATACCTTGATTGCAAACGCCTGTGAATGTGAGCCATACATCACCGCCGACGATTCTTTGCTGCGGACGGCACCGGAGGATGTGCTTCTGGGCATGAAGATTCTGGCGCATGTACTGAAGCCGGAGCGGGTGGTCCTGGCGGTGGAGGACAACAAGGCGGCGGCCATTGCAAAAATTCAATCTTTGCTGTCTCAGCATGAGGGGATCGAACTCCGGGTGCTGCCCACCCGGTACCCTCAGGGTGCGGAAAAGCAGCTGATCCAGGCCGTGACCGGCCGGGAGGTTCCCGGCGGTCAGCTTCCCGTCAGCGTGGGCTGTGCGGTGTTTAATGTGTCTACCTATGCAGCGGTATACGGGGCGGTGGTACGGGGCAGGCCGTTGACCCAGAGAATTGTGACCATCTCCGGCGAGACAGTCAGAGAGCCTCAGAACTTCGTGGTCCGCATCGGCACCTCCTTCCATGACCTTATTGAGGCCGCCGGGGGATTGACCAGCCGGACTGAGCGGGTCATCAGCGGCGGCCCTATGATGGGCATTGCCCAGAACGATCTGGCAGTGTCCGTGGTGAAGGCCACCAATTCTATTTTATGTCTGCCTGAGGACAAAAACGGTGCGGCAGAGAACCCTGTGTGCATTCGCTGCGGAAAATGCGTGGAGGTCTGCCCCATGCGGCTGCAGCCTCTTTATATGTACCGATTTGAACAGGCCAGGGATGTGAAGGCCCTGGAGCGGCTGAATGTGACGGACTGCATCGAGTGCGGCAGCTGCGCCTTTACCTGCCCCGGCAAGCTTCCTCTGGTGGAGCGGTTCCGGAAGGGAAAACAGCTTATAAAGGAGGCCAGAGGAAAATGAAATTGACCGTTGCATCCTCTCCCCATATCCGTGGAAACTTCCGCACCAACCGCATTATGCTGGATGTGGTGCTGGCTTTGATGCCCGGGCTCTTAGTGGGCACGCTGGTCCTGGAACTGCGGGCTTTGCTGGTCGTGCTGGTCTGCGTGACATCCGCCGTGGTGTCTGAGTGGCTGTACAGTCAGGTGCGTCACACCCGCAATACCGTGGCGGATTGCTCCGCCATTGTGACAGGACTCCTTTTGGCCATGACCCTGCCGGTCACCATCCCTCTGTATCAGGCTGCCCTGGGCAGTGCGTTTGCAATCGTAGTGGTAAAGGCCCTGTGCGGCGGCCTGGGTCAGAATATTTTTAACCCGGCCCTGTCTGCCAGAGCCCTTCTCATGCTGCTGTGGCCCGCGTCTATGGTGCGGTTTCCTGCCCTGGGCGTGGACGGCGTCACGGCAGCCACCCCTCTGCATCATATGGTCATGCCTGCACTGCCGGAGGAGAGCCTTCTGGACATGTTCCTGGGCAATGTTCCCGGCTGCATCGGCGAGATTTCCACGGTGGCGCTGCTTTTGGGCGGCGTATATCTGATTGTACGGAAGGTGATCTCTTACCGGATTCCCACTGCTTATCTGGGTACAGTGGCTGTTCTCACCCTGGTATTTCATAAAACGGATGCGCCTCTGGAATGGATGCTCTATAGCCTGACCTCCGGCGGCCTTGTACTGGGTGCCATCTTTATGGCCACGGACTATGCAACCTCTCCCGTCACAAAGCCGGGACAGGTACTTTATGGCATAGGCTGCGGCGTGCTTACGGTGTTGTTCCGTTATTTTGGTCTGTTCCCAGAGGGCGTGACCTATGCAATTTTGCTGATGAATGCCTGTGTCTGGATCTTGGACCGCTATACGGCCCCCAGACGATTCGGATGCAAGAAAGGAGGCAAGGCATGAAACGATTGCTGATGTCCATTACCACTTTGGTTCTGACGACTGTCCTTCTTCTTGGGATTCATTTCGGCCTTGCCGGAATCCGGGAGAAGAATACGCAAAAGGAACTGGACCGGATGCTCCGAATCCTGCTGCCTGGCAGCACCTCTTTCACACAGGAGGCCTACAGCTCCACGGAAGACGACCTTGTTGAGGCGGTCTATAAGGCAGAAAACGGATTTGTAGTACAGACCAAAACCCAGGGATATGGGGGCGAGCTTACCATGCTGGTAGGCGTGGATCTGAAAGGCTCCGTGACCGGCGTTGTGGTGCGGGACCTGTCCGAGACCCTGGGCCTGGGCAGCAAGGCATTGACCAATGACAAGTTCCTGGCACAATTTCTCTGGACGGAAGGGAACGCTGGGGTAGGGGAGAATGTGGACGCCCTGACCGGGGCCACGGTCACTTCCAAAGCAGTGACACGCTGCGTCAATGCGGCAGTGTCCTATGTCACCGGCGCAGATACCTCTTCTGGCGCCACATCCTGGGGAGGGTAAAAGATGAAAAACAAGACATTCCTTCTCAATACTGCGCTGACTGTGGTTCTGGGAATCTTTTTGGGGATTCTGACCTTGATCCGCACCTTCCAGCCTGCGGCAGTGCTTCCCGGATTTGACATTCCCACCCTGACGGCCCTTTGCCTGGTTGCCCTCCTTGCAGAGCACTATCTGGCCAAAGGAAAACAGCGGTGCTTTGCAGGCAGCGTTGTGTTGGCTTTTGCCGCATTCGGAATCCTTCCCTGGGCGGCAGGGTTTGGAAGCTGGACGCTGGCCTTGCGGGGCGTTCTGGTCTTTACGGTCTGCACCCTGCTGTTTACCAGTATCTGCACCCGGCTGAAAACCGGCCCTCAGGCCAAGGCTGCCCCTGCAATCAGTGCCCTGTGCCTGTATCTGGCAAGCCAGATCTTTATGGGCCTGTAAGGATCGGATAAAAGACAGCACACATCGGAGCGTGTCCGATGTGTGCTGTCTTATTTTAACGGAGGATATTTATACTTCGATCAGATTGTACTCCCGGCTGCCGAAGCCCAGAGCGGCGGCAGCCTCCACGGTGTGGATGCCGTTGCGGGACTCAATGCGCTCAATGAGGTGAGGCTTTCCGGGGTCGGTGCAGCGATAGACCAGATCCACACAGGCCTGGTCAATGGCAATGGGGTCCAACGAGGCCAGAATGCCAATGTCCGCAATGCAAGGGTCCTCTGCAACGGCGCAGCAGTCGCAGTCCACAGACATATTTTTCATCACATTGAGATAGACCAGATTTCCGCGGAAATAATCCACAACGGATTTGGCAGCATCGGCCATGGACTCCAGAAACAGATCACGCTCAGCCGACCAGATTTTCTCCGGGTCGCCTGCCCCGTGAATATAGGCCTTGCCGAAGGAAGAGGCCACACCGATGGATAGCTGCTTCAGAGCGCCTCCAAAGCCTCCCATGGGATGCCCCTTGAAATGGGACAAAACCAGCATGGAATCATAATGGGCCAGGTCTTTGCCCACATAGTTGCGCTGGATCACCTTTCCTTCCGGGATGGAAAGCTCCAGATCGGGACCTTCTCCGTCCAGAATGTCCACGGAAAAATAGCGGCTCCAGCCGTGATCGGCCATGAGCTGGCGGTGGCGCCGGGTGGTGTTGCGCTGGCCTTCATATGCGGTATTGCATTCCACGACGGTGCCTCCCACATGCCGGATGATAGGCTTCCAGAAGTCCGGGCCAAGGAAATTCTGGTTGCCCTTTTCGCCGGAGTGCAGCTTGATGGCCACCTTTCCCGGCAGCTCTTTGCCAAGAAGCCGGTACATTTGCAGTACCTGTTCCGGTGAGATGATTTTGGAAAAATAAACATTGGGGTTCATGTCACTTACCTCCTTTGCTGTGACCGGGGTTCTTCGGTCATTGCGCCTAGGGCTAGTATATCATGCGGCCTGGGCGGTTCGTCAAGTACCTGCGGCAAAAATTGGAAAAATAGGAAGAAAGTTAAATAACGATCTTGCTGTACAATCGAAAATGAGAAAAAATGACCATGTGTTTTGTGAACAGTCCATATACAAAAAACGAATTATTTGTAAACAAAAGAGGTTTGCAGGGAGCTTTTCACTGAAATCCAAGGAAAATTCAAACAATGTTCAAAAAATAATAGTTGCATTTTTGAACCCTGTTCGATATAATGTCGTCAAGCAAAGAACAAATATAAAATGAATGGAGTATACATCAATGAACAAAAATATGTTCCGTCGTGGCTTGTGTGCGGCAATGATTGGAGCTATGGCTCTGTCCGTTGCTGCCTGTGCCAATACCGATCAGGAGACCACCACGGCTTCTACCACCGGTGCTTCCTCTGCCACCGCTCCTTCCACCACACCCTCTACTGAGCCTGCTGCACAGAACAATATCAGCACCTTCTCTGTTTCCATGAACCCCGATGCTTCCACCTACCTGTACATCAATGTATATCAGGGAGAAGAGAATGGCAAATATACCGTAGACTACCAGGGTGAGGTCCGCAAGCAGGCCGAACTGGATGCTGCCGAACTCTCCGAACTGGCTGCTCAGCTGGAATCCACCGGTCTGGCTGCCCTTAACGGCAAGAATGAAACCGGCACCGGCGAGGCAGGTGCTGCTATGGTCGTAGAGTTTGCTGACGGCACCATGCTTCAGGCGAACTTCACTGGTGAGATTTCCAAGGAATTTCAGGATGCATATCAGGCGATAGAGAAGTATTTCCAGACAGTCCTGGCAGATGTGCCTGAATATGTATCCCAGCCCACTGTGAGTGAAGGAGTCAATCAGCAGTCTCTGGCCGAGATTCAGGCCATCATGTCTGCTTCTGGTATGACCAATCAGGATGCGCTCATGATCGCAGATGTGCCCAAGGATGACTTCTTCGGCACCGCTGTAGGCCTGTCCAAGACAGATGGTATTGCCAATGCCACCAGCTGCGGCTCCATGATGACCACCACCGCCTATTCTTTTGTGGTTGTCACCCTGGAAGAGGGAACCGATGCCAAGGCGGTCATGGATGATTTCCAGTCCACCATGGATTGGCGCAAGTGGGTGTGCGTAGCTCCCACCAATGCCCTCATTGCACAGAAAGATAACATGGTCCTGTGCCTCATGGGAAGCGACCAGATGTTCGAGCAGACCAAGGCCGGTATCGAGGCCAACGGCTGGCAGGACCTGGTAACTTTGATTTATGATGTACAGCTCTTTGGTGGTGTGGTACTTCA
>JARIBV010000048.1 GCA_029257335.1 Faecousia sp. | reverse complement strand
GCTCTGAACGCCGATGACCTCATCACCGGCTATGAGTTCGTCAACCTGGGCAAGATGATGGACTTCATCAAGAAGGGTGACGATGCCAACGAGGCTCTGAAGAAGGCCAAGGGCCACTATGGTCAGTTCGATAACGCCGTCAAGTATATTGACCCCCGCCACGAATAAGAGGAGGACAGCACAATGGCTTTGTTTGAAAGTTACGAAAGAAAGATCGACAAAATCAATGGTGTCCTGGCTCAGTATGGCATTGCTTCCGTTGAAGAGTGCAAGACCATCTGTGATGAAAAGGGCATCGATCCCTACACCATTACCAAGAACATCCAGCCCATCTGCTTTGAGGACGCTGCCTGGGCCTACACTGTAGGTGCCGCCATCGCCATCAAGAAGGGCGTTAAGACTGCTGCTGAGGCTGCTGAGGCAATCGGTATCGGTCTGCAGGCTTTCTGCATCCCCGGCTCCGTTGCTGAGGACCGCAAGGTTGGTCTGGGCCACGGCAACCTGGGCGCTATGCTGTTGCGTGACGAGACCAAGTGCTTCGCTTTCCTGGCCGGCCACGAGTCCTTCGCCGCTGCTGAAGGTGCCATCGGCATTGCCCGCAGCGCCAACAAGGCCCGTAAGGAGCCCCTGCGTGTTATCCTGAACGGTCTGGGCAAGGATGCTGCTCAGATCATCTCCCGGATCAACGGCTTCACCTATGTACAGACCAAGTTCGATTACTACACCGGTGAGCTGAAGGTTGTTAAGGAGTACGCTTACTCCGAGGGCGAGCGGGCTGCTGTCCGCTGCTACGGTGCAGACGATGTTCGCGAAGGCGTTGCCATCATGCACTCTGAGGGTGTTGATGTCTCCATCACCGGTAACTCTACCAACCCCACCCGCTTCCAGCACCCCGTTGCAGGCACCTACAAGAAAGAGTGCATTGAGCAGGGCAAGAAGTATTTCTCCGTTGCTTCCGGCGGCGGCACCGGCCGTACTCTGCACCCCGACAACATGGCTGCAGGTCCCGCTTCTTACGGCATGACCGACACCATGGGCCGTATGCACAGCGACGCTCAGTTTGCTGGCTCTTCCTCCGTCCCCGCTCATGTTGAGATGATGGGCTTCCTGGGCATGGGCAACAACCCCATGGTCGGCGCTACCGTTTCCGTGGCTGTGGCTGTGGCAGAGGCTCTGCAGGGCTAATTTTCACTCCAACAATCCCTCCTGTTCTTTCCGAACGGGAGGGATTTTCTGCTTTTATTTCTATGTACAAGATGAGGTCAGGCTGTGTGCCTGACCTCATCCTGCATCCGATTGATCCAACCGTCGTTTTCTATTTTATATCCGAAAATGTCCATAAAAGCGGATCGATACATATTATCAGAAAAGCTAATGAGCAGTAGCCTGTATTGGTCTGAGCCTTCCTGACCACACAAAAAAGTACCGGGTTTCCCCGGCACTTTCAGATATCATTATGAAGTCTTACACACTTTTAATCTACTTCTGAGGCCGTCCTGCTCTCTTCAGGACCTTTTCCGCAAGCCGGTAGGTCAGAGGCTCTTTGTATCTTTCCGGCTCACTCATACGGATAAAGCCGGTGACATACCCCATTGTGACCCAGAATATCAGATCAATAATCATGTTGTTGAAGAATATAAAATACAACGGCAGGGCTGCGATTGCGTCAGCAATCAAAATACATGTTAAAATCAAAACAGGCCGGTAATACTGATCCTGTGTATTTCTCCGCCGAATCAGATATCCAATTACATCCCAGGCTCTCAGGATCATCCACCCAAGCATCAGACAGGCGCCAACTGCGCCGGTACATACCAGCAGCGCCAAATATGTGTTGTGCACTGAATACTGCTTTTCAATGATGTAAAGGTCATCAAAGTGATCCATGGTATATTGCAGCGCATTTCGAGGAGAGGTTCCGAACAGGGGCGCTGTGGCGTATACTTTCACATAATCTTTCCAAATCTTGAAGCGGTTGTTGGAGATGTCGTCTGACTCCGCCACATCCGGTCTTGTCATATCCACCTGCACAATGTCTCCGTTTTCGTCTTCAAACCAGTCATTCGGTCTTATCACTCCATCCGGATACTCAAGTTCATTTTCGTGCATCGAATTGCTCTGGCTGGGAACCAGCTTTTCATACACGGAAGGCGCAAAGGACAGTGCAGTCTGGCTGACATCGTGAATCAGAAACACACTGACGACAGAGATCCCTGCCGCCATGAGCGCACCGACAGTGCGGAAAAAGGCCCGCTTTTTCTTTCCTTCCAAAAAGCGCCATACCATAAGCGCACTCACAAAGGCTGCAATGGCAGTGATACATAGCTGCGCCGTTCTGGAACCGGACAGGACAATATAGCAAGCCTGCACCACGATCTGGATGTAATGATATACCTTGCTAACCAGGGAGCACTTTCGCAGATTCAGGTTGAGAACAGAAAACGCTATTGCTGCCAGGCAGACCAGTGCCGCATAGTTTGGGTCGGTAAAAATTCCAAAGAGTCTTCCCTGGCAGAAGCCCATCTCTGTTACATTCACAATATCTGCAAACTGCAATGTGCGGTGATACTGCTGAAGGAAGAGCGCCATGGACCAGGATGCCCAGAAAAACCAGATCGCTCCAAAGAGTTCCGTAAAAATTTGGAGGTGCCTGAAATGCAGTTTGGGAGACTGGTCCGTATCAATGGCTGCAAACAGGAAGAGCTGGATGCAGGTCCAGGCAAAGGTCTTGACATTGTCTGCAATCCCATATTGCATATTCAGGCCGATCGAAACTCCCAGAGAAATCACAAATAGCACCAACAGACCGCAATTTTTTGTTTTGAGCAGCGTCTTATGATACAGCAGATCGATCAGCAGAAGCAGTCCACCGGAAAGTGCAAGTGCCGGATAAATAACGGCATTCAAGGGGTTTCCATCGAATACCAATCTCACCGGAATTACTGAAACTATGGAAATATAGGCCATGTAAAATACGATATAGCACAACCGAATGTTTGCAAGCAGCTTGTCCATCTTCTGTTTTTCTATTCTCATAGCATACTCCTTATGTTTTGGATTGATCACTAGAAATTGTCACAAAATGTATGCCATTACCGCAAAGCGCTATATAAAAATGCAAGCGTTAGTTGGACACTCTACATTAGACTCTTTCCATAGTATACCACTTACCACTGCCTGATCTTCAGGCAGGGAAATCACATTCCCCATTTAAACACCGTTTTGAAGGGTGTTATCAAATCATTTTCAAACACGCGATGAATATCCCCCACCGAATGAACAGGCTGATCTTCGTAAACAATCATATTCAGCCTGCTTTGGAAGCGACGGTCCTTCATTAGCTGAATTGCCTGCTCAAAATCCACCCTGCCGGAACGGGATGAGCCAACCAGAGTCATTCCCTTTTCCAGAACCATGCGTGTATTGATGGCAACTTCATTTTCGGACACGCCCATCAGCATCAGCGCCCCCTGGGGGTTGATATAGCGAATGATATCCCGAATTGCATAGTAGCTGCCGTCACCACCGCAGCATTCAAAGGCATGGTCCACCTGAAAATGCTCGGGAATCAGGCCGGCAAGATATGTTTCATCCGCGAAAGAGAACTGGGCCAGTTTTCGCTCCTGATGACCGATGACAATGATTTTACTGTTAGGATATTTGCTTTTGAGTACATTTGCCACCACATAAGCCAAACTTCCGTCGCCCCAGATGGCAATGCGGTCTCTGTTGCCATGGGCTGCCCGCTCAAAACGCGACACCGCATGGACCGCTACGCTGACAAACTCAGTAATGGCGGCTACCTGGGGCTTCACTCCCTGGCAGGAAACAACCCGGTCCGGGGCCATGGCAACAAATTCACGCATAAAGCCGTCATGCCCGCTGGATAGAAAGTAAGAACCCTTGGCATAGTTTTCATAAATCAGTCCGGTGTCTCCAACAGGGGTATTTGGAATCATTACCACCCCTTCCCCGGCGGGCATGGTTCCGGTGGGATCATAGACCACTCTGCCGAAGCACTCATGGATTAGGGCCATGGGAAGCTTCTTATGCAGCGTCTGTGCATCCCGCTGTCCCAGATAGTATCGCTGGTCTGCGTGACAAATTGCCATGTACTCAGGCCGAATAATCATCTTGTCGGTAAAAGACACATCTTCATATTTAACAGAGAACACCTTGGGGGCGACCAACTGATAAATCTGGTTAATCACAGCTGTGTCCTCCTACCATGGCCTGTGCGATCTTATAGTCACCAGGGGTGGTTATTTTCAGGTTGGTGACAGAACCCATTACCAGGTGGACGGGATAGTTCCGCACCACGCAAATCTTGCAGGCATCCGTAAGCACTTTCTTTTCGTCTGCGCTCAAGGATTCATACATCTGTTTCAGCAAGTTGATCCGGAAGCTCTGCGGAGTCTGCCCCTGATACATTTGGGCACGGTTGGGGATTTCAGAAATCACCTGTCCGTTTTCAGATACCACAATGGTATCCACGGCCGGAACCACAGTATCCACGGCGCCATACTGCATGGCAGCGTCAATGTTCTCCTCAATCATCCGGATGCTCACAAAAGGACGGACTGAATCATGGGTTACGATAATATGATCGTCGCTCTGTCCATGCTGGTCTTCTATGGCATGGATGATATTGAAAATCGTATCATTCCGGTCACTTCCACCGCAAACAACACAAATTTTGTCTGATTGAGCAGGCACATGGCGCTGGATCAGGTCTTCCATATACCCAACCCAATCCCCATGGACACCGATATAAATGTGTTCCAGACGGCTGCAGGTCAGGAATTTTTCCAAAGTGTGAACGATGACAGGCTTGTCTCCCAGCGGCAAAAACTGTTTCGGCATATCAGCCATATGCATTCTGCTGCCAACGCCACCGGCTAAAATTGCTCCAAAAACCATATGATCCATTCCTTTCTGTCCTCCCGACTATACAAGAATCAGGAGGTATCTAAAAAATCTACAGTTCCTCAATCAATGCCGTCCACTGATTTAAAATTGTTTTCCTAGAGAATTTCTCCAAATTGTCCTGAGACCGTTCCGCCATCTCAAGGCGAAGTGCTTTTTCTTCAATCAGGCGGCACATGGCATCCGACATTGCATCCAGCTCGTACGGCGGAACAAGAATGCCGTCAATCCGATCCCGGACGATCTCCCTCGGCCCTGTCATAATGTCAAAGCTGACAATGGGCAATCTGTTTGCCTTTGCCTCCAGCAGCGCCAGAGGCAGCCCCTCCCGATAGGAGGGCATCACATACATGCTGTATTGGCCATACCGTTGGTGCAAATCGTCGCACATACCCATCAAATGCACCTGCTGTTCCAGTCCCAGCTCCCGGACAAGTTCTTTGACTGTGGGCATCATTTCTCCGTCTCCAAAGATATCCAGAGACCAGTCCGGATGTTTCTTCGCCACAGGTGCAAACGCCTTGACCAGCATATCAAAGCCCTTCTCTTTTCCAAAACGCCCCGCAGAGACGATGCGTTTGGACTCAGGATTATAATGCTCTGAGCACGGACGGCTCAGGTCGATCCAGTTATAGATCGATTGACTCTTTTTTCGGCGCAGATGGAATTTTCGGACATAGTCTCCCCTGCTCTGTTCCGTCAGTGTGACCACTTTATGGCACAGAAGAGAGCTGATTAACCGAATCACTACAATATCCTTTTGCATCCACTGATTCATCAGTGCACCATGGTCACAGAAAATCAGCTTTGTCTTTCCACGAAAGCGCATGGGCGCAGTCAGAAATCCCGGATAATTTCCCTGGATGATGGCCACATCGATGTGGTTTGCTGAAAAGTAGTCCTTGAGCAGCGGGAGAATTTTTTTCTGCATTTCTCTCAGCCGCAGTTCCTGGTCCAGGAGGGAATGGTATTTCACCCTGGGGTCAAGCGCATAGGCCAGCTTCCCCTTGCTGCAAAGACTGATGACATGGGTCTCGTAGAAATCCGCCAGCGCATTGCCAAGAGACGCCGTCACCTGTTCCACGCCCCCACGCACTGACATATCATAGTCAATCAGACATACCTTTTTCATCAATCATGTACCCCAATTTCCTTGTTCCGCATCAAAACCAGCTTCCGATACAGGTGCACATTCAACTTCAATGTCAGCGCTGCAATCCTGCGGGATTTCTGAAAATACGGAGATTTGACAATCGACAACCAGTTCTTCTTCAGGAACGAAAGGACCTGCTGATATTGGGGCAGGGATTTGTAATTCTCTGTTACTAGGATTTTGTCCAGAACTACAAAATGGGCCCAGTACAGCCGAAACATCGAAACATCCCTCAGCTGCGGGCACGCCTTCTGTACCTGTGTCAGAGTATGCTGATAGGCCTCAATCACATCCATGTTTTTGGGAGAAAACGGCAATGTTGTGATACTGCCCGCCCGATGCCAGTAGTGATACAGGGACTGGGTGGTTGCAGCCACTTTTTTGGCCTGGATGAACAATTCCGGCGTAAAAAATGCATCTTCATAGGTCTTTCCCTTGACAAACCGATGTGTTGCGCAGAGGCTTCGATGAATCAGCTTGCTGCATACTGAGCCGGGCAGCTTCTCCCCTTCCAGGGTCAGTCGCAGTGCCTCGATTCCTGAGCAAACAATTTCCTGACTGTGGGAGCTCTGGGCAAACTCGCCCGTTTCGTAACAATCACAGATCCCGCAGACTGAAACATCCGCATGATTCTTCTTCAGCAGCTCATACAGCACCTGGATCATATTGGATGCTATAAAATCGTCACTGTCGATAAAGCAAAGATACTCCCCCGCAGCCGCATCAATACCGGTATTTCTGGCATCACTGAGCCCGCCGTTAATCTTATGGATCACCCGGATACGGCTGTCCTTCTGCGCATATTCATCGCACATTGCACCGCTGTTGTCGGTAGAACCATCGTCAATCAGCAAAATCTCTATATTTTTAAATGTCTGCGCACGGATAGAATCCACACACCGAAGCAGATACTTTTCTACATTGTATACTGGTACAATTACGGATACTTCAGGATTACTCATAATCCAGGACCCTTTCTACTTTTTTGAGATTGTCGCACTGCAAACAGGCGCAGTGCGCCCGCATCTTTTGGCTCGGGGATCAGGAACGAATCAAGCCCTTCACACGGGCCAGAAGTGCCTTTCCTTCCTTGGGATTCAGCGCCAGATTCACCACCGCAAAGGTGATACAAACGCCAATGCCATAGGCTACAGCATAAGCAAACCAGGTAAGCCAGCCGGATACCTCCTGGGGGATCAGCCGGAAGCCCAGAAACACAACTACAGCAAAAACCACACCGTTGCTGATCAGACGCTTCAAGGTCTGCCCCAGTGACCCCTGAACAAAATGCTTTGCCGTATAGAAAATCACATCTGTAGTCCGATACAGATAGGACAGACATACACCGATCATAACGCCGGACAGGCCCATGGGACCGATCAGGGACAAAGACACCACCAGATTGATGGCTGCTTCCAGTATAGCCCGTCCCTGTGTCTGCTTATAATGACCTGCGGCACAAATGACTGTCAAGCCGGGAAGCCGAATACACTGGATTAGGCCTGCCAAGGAGAACAGGAACACCAGTCCCCAGCGGGCATAAACCTGAGCATCCGCAAAGTCTGCGCTGTAAAGCTTAATAAAGGGATACAACAGCACCAGCATACAGGCATACACAATGAAAATAACCATAAAGAAAAGGAATTCATAGCTGCTGTAGCTCTTTTTCAGAACTTCCTTTTCGTTTTGAGAAATTACCTGACCGAAGCCTGAGCCCAAGCCGTTGGAGATTGCATTCATCAGTGCGGACAGCGAGTACCCCACCAAATTGTAGACACTGTAAACACTGATTTCCACCAGTGCATTCGTCTTGATGAACAAAGTCATCAAGACCACCGCCGCGTTGTTGACCACCATTCCCACTACCTGATGGAGCAGTGCAGCCCAACGCTGCGAGAAGGCGGACATTCTGGGCTTTTCCCGGAACGAAATCATTGGATAATGCCGCTTGACATACATCGCCACAGCCACACTTCGCAGCAGGTACACAACCGCAGTGACACCCTTTACCAGCAATGCGGAAGCTCCGATCTCCATGAGCCAAATGGAGGCGGCCATCATGACAATCGTTCCCACCATTTGCGCAATGGAGATAACATATCCCCGCTGGTCCGCCTGCAGGAGAACGCGATATTTACCCAGGAAGAAGTAGTCTACAATGCCATTGAAGGAAAGGACCAAAATCATGACGCGGATAAAGCCCACATCCTGAATTTCATTTTGCACCACAACCGGGTAACACAGCACCAGTGCCGCCACCAATGCCAGGAAGATTGCACCGGAACGCAGGTAAAATGTGCGGGCGGCGGAGATGATGCCGTTTACCTCGTCCACTTCATTTCTTGCGATGGGGCCATAAAGTGCCACCGTTCCTGCCGCGCCGATTCCCGCCTCGACCAGACCCATGTAGGTGATAAACTGGCTGATGGATGAAACAAGGCCATTGACAGGTGAGCCATACAGTGCCGTAAAAAACCGGGGCACCACAATGCCGGAAACTGCCAGCACCACCTGAAGCAGCAAACTGGCAATCATATTTTTTAATGCTTGTCGAGTTCTCATGGAGTTTACTCCTTCTTCCCTACCGCATAGTAGATCCCGCGGTATTTCCGATAGCTGTTGTCCATATCCATGAACTCATATTCGTGATGACAGATCCGCTTTTCTTCAGGCGGCAGCTGCATATAGTCGCCAAATGCCATTTTAAGATATTGGTCATAGCCCACCGGAATGGGCATCATATGCCCCTCAAAGGGCACACGAATCGCTTTTTCAAAGATTTCTTTCGGATATTCATTTTTCATATATCCGGGACCGGTACAAAGCTCCGTGATGTATTGGCATTCCTCAATGGGGTACTGACTCATTTTTTTCTCGCAGAAGCGCCACACGCCGTACCGCCAGGACTTGGGTTTCACAATGGTCAGCATCACTTTCCCCAGGATGCAGATTGCCTTGCCATGATTTTCGGGTGCTTTTCCCACCACAAACAGGGAATACAGCAGTGCCCAGATCTTCTGCATCTTTCTGCGCAAGCCTGTGGGGCATCCGTCAAGGGGGATCACATCCAATACCAGACCGTGATTGATATCCAGATCCTTCTGATAGGTTTTAATAAAGGTAGTATGATTGGCGCAGATGGTCAGAAACTGATTTTCCGTGCACAGTTCCCTGCTGGGGCACTGAATGGAGTACTCCGGCGTATCGACCCACAGCGTTTTCAGCTTTTCATAATCCCCTCTTGGCATAAATACATCCACATCGTCATCCCAGGGAATGAAGCCCTGGTTCCGAATGGAGCCGATGCAGCAGCCACCGCACATAAAATAGGTGAGATTGTGTTTTTCGCAGAACTTATCAAAAAAAAGTGCCATTTCGAGGCCCTTCATTTGCATCTTACGAACTTCTTTTTCAGGAATCGCAAATTGCGCCATTATTATTTAATCTCCTTACTCTTTTCTGCCTGTTCCCGCCGGACTTTTTTGCTCCAAAACGGCATTTTGACAAGTCCGACCAAGGTGCCCACACCATAACTGACATGCAGCCCCAAAAAAATGGCAGGAAGCAACAGCTTTGTTGCCAAAAAACCGGAGCCAATCATATCCAGCGCCGTAAATACAACAACGGCACAGGCATACAGGGACCACATTAAAGCAGCAAGCTGCGGCCACCCGAACAAGGCCAGCACGGTAGTAGCCAAAATCCCCAGCACAAATGTCAGCGGAACAAAGTGAAACAAAGAAAAACAATGCGGGTTGATCCCCATGGTCATTCCGATCCAATATCCATTCAGGTACTTTTGCCGCAGCATCAGTTTCAGCGAGGGACGGGTATACTGATAAGAGACAATGGAGGGATCATAGCACAGGCGATATCCCGCCTGCATAATCCGCTGGCTCATATCATTGTCTTCCGTCCGGGTCAGGTAAATATTATAGGGTCCCGCAGCATCATAAACTTCACGGCGATACATTCCATGGAAAATGGAACTGACATATTTCCGGGATTCGCTCCGCCGATAGGAAGCAATGCTGCTGCCGAACATAGACTGCTCCGCAGCCAGCAAGGTTTTTTTCCAGTTCGATTCCCCATCAATAATATTGGGTCTTGGGCCACCGCTGACAAATTCCCCGCTGTCTAACACGGCAACATTCTTGCTGATAAAGTCAGAAGGGATCGAGGCGTGGGCATCAATACGCACAAACGCATCTCCGCTATAGTTTTCCAGCGCCACATTGCATCCATAAGGAAGCGTTTTATTGGGATTTTTCAGCACCAGTACCCGAGCAAAATCGTGGTGGCTTTCCTCAAATTCTTTCATCAACTGCCAGGTGCGATCCCGGGACATACTGTCGATCAGCAGCACTTCCATTTGATCGTGAGGATAATCCTGTTCCACCACATCTGCCAACAGACGAGGCAATGTTTTCTCTTCATTGTATGCAACAACAGCAATAGACACCTTCATGCATGTGTCTCCTTTCAATGTGTCACACTATTTTGTTTTTCCGGCCTTGCAGGAAACATCCGTATCGTCTTTGCCCAGAACCGCAAATACGGTACGGAACATTGTTCGCATGTCACTCCACAGGGAGAAATTCAGAATTGCTTTCAGATTATAATGCATCTTTCCGGGGAGCACATCCTGGATATATGTAGCGTCCACATTCTCTGCACCGCTCAAAAGCTGCTCTTCATCTTTGTATAAAATACTGGCCTCACTGGTGACACCAGCCGGCAGCAGAAGCGTTGCCAGCATTTCAGGCGTGTAGGCCTGCACATACTTTGGCACTTCGGGACGGGTACCAACAAATGTCATGGTACCACGAAAAATATCAATCAACTGGCAGATTTCATCCAGGCGGCACTTGCGAATCACTTTGCCCACCCGGGTGATCCGGCTGTCGTTGCCCACCGTCACCTGTGTACCGATTTTATCGGCATTGCTGACCATAGAGCGGAATTTAAAAATCCGGAATCGTTTTCCGTACTGCGTCACCCGGATCTGCCGATAAAAAACCGGTCCGGGGGAATCCAGCTTAATTGCCATGGCAAGCACCAGAAATACAGGGGACAAAATCACAAGCATCAGCGCAGAAACAACAATATCAAATACTCGTTTCAAAAACAGACTGCATTGTTTCCGCCGCAAGCTGTCGTAATACGGACGCACCGCCTCAGTCCGAAACTCCTGCGGAAGCGATTCCCATTTTTTTAACATCATTTTAGATACTCTTTCAAAATTTCAGTATAGCAGTCGATGATATACGCAACCTGCTCGTCTGTCAGGCAGGTATGCAGCGGCAGGGTGATTTCGTTGGCAAATCTTGCATAGGCGTTGGGATAGTTCCGGATGTCAAAGCCCAGATTCCGATATGCGGTATGCATGGGAAGCGGCTTATAATGAACATTGCAGGACACCCCACGCTGCGCCATTTTGACAATAATCTCATTGCGCTGCTCCAGGGTAATATTGGGCACACGGGTGATATAGAGATGCCCGGAAGATTCGTTGCCGTTTATGTAGTGCGGCAGCCCTTCCAGCCTAAAAGAAGAAAAGGCTTCATCATAGCGCCGGATGATCTGTCTGCGTCTTTCCAGCATTCCGGCATAGCGCTTCATCTGGCCGAGGCCGATGGCAGCCGCCACATCCGTCATGTTGCATTTGTACCAAGGCCCGATCACATCATATTCCCATACACCCATCTGGCTCTTGGACAGCGCATCCTTAGACTGTCCGTGCAAAGACAGCAGCTGCAGCTGGCGATAAATGGCCTCATTCTCCACGCCGGGGATATTGCGCCATGTGAGTGCGCCGCCTTCAGCGGTTGTGAAATTCTTTACGGCATGGAAAGAGAACGATGAAAAATCCGCCAGGCTTCCGGTGGGTTTTCCGTTTTTGCGTGCACCAAAAGAATGCGCCGTATCTGCCATGATGGCAACACGCCCAAGGGCCTTTTGAATGTCCGTGCTTGGATGGAACAGCGCCTTTTTGCGCTGCACAATTTCATAAAGGCGGGCATAATCGCAGGGCACACCGCCCAGATCCACAGGAACAATGGCCTTCGTATGTTCTGTGATTGCAGCCTCTGCTGCATCATAGTCCATCTCAAAGGAATCCTTCTGGCTGTCCACCAGGACCAAGGTTGCGCCCACATGACACACCACAGCAGCAGTTGCTGTGTAGGTGTATGCCGGTACGATCACCTCATCACCGGGGCCAACCCCCAATATATGCAGAGCCATTTCCGCACAGGCGGTCTGAGAATTCAGGCAAACAGCACGCTCAGTACCACAAAACGCCGCAACCTGGCGCTCCAGTTCTTTGGTACGGGGGCCAGTTGTGATCCAACCGGAACGCAAGGCTTCCGCAACCTCCTGAATTTCTACTTCTGATATATCAGGAGGAGAAAATGGAATATTCATAACTTACACATCCTTCCTCGGTTTTGCCTGCATTATTTCAATTCTCATGCTCAGTCACACAGGCAATCCGCTGGCAGCTATCAATCAAATATTGCCTACTCTTAGATAACCAAGTTCGTCAGGCACAATTTTCTTGCAGAGTGACAATGTTTTCGCCATTATACCACAACTATAAACGACATGCAATTTCTAATTATGCGTTCTTCTTATAAAAAAGGTTCCACTCCGGCAACGCCGGAGTTCCGATAATGGCCAGTATTTTATTATATCACAGCTCTTGGCAATATGCAAACTTTTTCCAATATTTTGCAGCAAAATACCGGATAGCATAAATTGATGTTCTTAAACTCAGACTCTCTGTGAAACTGATGCAGCAAAGGGACCTCTTTTGGTATTAAAAACCAGGTCTCCTCCAATCCGACTCTTTCTGGATTGGAACCATTCATCATTACTTTTCTGCTCTTTCCATCCTAAAAAAACAATACGCCATAAGTTTTTTCTCATTATATCATAGCGCTTTTGTGATTAAAAGAGGTAATTCTAACGAATATTGCAACGATCAACCGTTCCTTCTCGTCACATTGGATTACCCGGCAGGCACAATATGGCAGCGCTTCCCCCTCTTCTTTTTCCTCTGCTGTATTTATTTTCCGCTGTAGCAAACGCCCAAGCAATCTTAGAACGCATCTCCTCCCCTTGGCAGTTTGTTGTATTTTAAACGGCGAAATCATGAATTAGTAGGTGTACAATCTGATGTTTTATGCTATACTATTTCCCGGAAAGGAGATGTGAACGCACATTATGAAAAAGCCTCAGCAAAAACCTTACCTCTACGCAATGCTGGCAGGTTTTGGCGCCATCAGTTTAAGCGTATTGCTGTTTTTCTTCATCTACCGGCTGCAAGGGATTGGAGAGGCCCTGGACAAGATCACAAGTATTTTAATGCCATTCATCTACGGCGGCGTGGTGGCTTACCTGCTCCGTCCGGCGTGTAATCTCTATTCAGGCTGGCTGTCAAAGGTCCTGCCCAGCAAAGCAAAGAAATATGCAGACCCTTTGGCCATCACCCTGAGCATGATTACCGGGCTTCTTGTGATCTATGCACTGATTATCATGATTGCCCCCCAGTTGTATCAAAGCATTGTCAGTCTCTGGAATTCTCTGCCCAGCAAGATCGAGCACACAGTGCAATGGTTCATCGACCGTTTTGGTGAGAACGAAGAGCTATTGCAGCGCTTCAATACCAGCTATAACACTATCTATGGCGAACTGAATACCTGGGCTCAAAACACAATGATCCCCTACATCACCGGAATCGTCAGTGATCTTGGTATGAGTGTATGGCGCATTCTTATGTTCTTCAAAGATTTTCTGATTGGCCTGATCGTTGCAATCTATCTGCTGGCAAGTCGAAAAAAGCTCAGTCGGCAAAGCGTAATGATTGTTCGCAGCGTATTGAAGCCAAGATGGGCGGACATCGTTCTTCAGGAAATTTCCTTTGTAGACCGCATGTTTGGAGGATTTATCGACGGAAAACTGGTGGATTCTGCCATTATCGGCGGGCTGTGCTATGTGGGATGCGTGATTTTTGGATTTCCCAACCCCCTTCTGGTATCTGCCATTATCGGCGTCACCAATGTGATCCCTTTCTTCGGTCCCTTCCTGGGCGCAATCCCCACTACCCTGCTGATTTTTATTGAAAGCCCCAGTGATGCGGTGTGGTTTGCCCTGTTTGTTCTGTTTTTACAGCAGCTGGACGGCAATGTAATCGGCCCCAAAATTCTGGGCGAGCATACCGGAATATCCAGCTTCTGGGTTCTCTTCTCTATTCTGCTTTTCGGCGGCCTATGGGGCGTTGTAGGCATGGTGATCGCTGTACCCCTGTTTGCGGTCATCTATGATATTATCCGGAAACTGGTCATGCGGGGTCTTCGCAAAAACGGCTGTTCTGAGTTTCTTCCCGTCGATGCCCCCCAACCCGCTCCAGAGACACAATGCAGTACAGTAAGTGAAAACGACGGCAATGAATAACCGACCCGAAAGGCACTCCCGGCAATTCTAATCGAGTTTGTATTCTACATACCTCTGTGTTTTTATCTGCAATGAGGCATCCTTTGCAGAAAAAAGACCGCTGCATCAAAACCAGCGGTCTTTTTTCTGCTATACTAGCATAGTTCCATATTGATGGATTTCTCCGTAAATCCCAGTTTTTCATACATTTTTCTTGCGGCAGTATTTCGGGCGTTGACCTGTAGTTCCAGACCGTCCAGATGCTCTGCCTGAACCTTGTTTTTCACAAATTCCAGAAGCGCACTGCCGATTCCCTGCCCGCAGTATTGTTCCTTCACAACCAGGTCATCTACAAAAATCACATATCTTGTAACCTGCTTGTCAGACTCTACACGGCGGTAAAGGAAGGAAAGAAGTCCGGTCACAGTTCCCTTGGACACTGCCACCAGAATCCGGTTTTCCGCAATCAGCTTCTCAAAATACGCTCTGGAATAGACCGGGTCTGCCGGTTTATAGATATCCGGACGCCAGGTGATATGCAGCTTCTGCACCTCTCCATGATGGTCTCCACACTGTCATAATCGGAAAACTCCCCACAGCGAATCAGAATATCCATAATACCACTCCTCTAATGTGTCAAAATTTCCCAAACGGCTTCCTGCTATCTACTAAAAGGCCAGGCTGCGTTTTTTCTTCAGCATGGTGCAGGTTATATAGAGCAGAGTAAACAGCAGGGTCAACACGCCTACAATGATAGGCGCAAAATATAGGCTCGCTCGAATCACCGCATTTGAATGATCCTGGTTATGGTACAGAATACTGATTTGCTGCCCAATTTTCATACCGGATGAATAGTAGTTTCCCACAAAATCATAATTCTTTCCATCAACCGTATATGCCACAACAGGAGAAACGCGTTTGCTTCTGTGGGAGTCTGTCCCTCTTGGGGCAGATGTTTCATAAAAATCTACAATGGTCCCTGTACACTGGCTGTATGTTTTTAATTTTTGGCTGCTGTTTATAGTCAAAACTACCGTTATAATGAGCAAAATCACCGAGACGATACTGAATATCCGGCATAAGATCTGCAAGCATTTTCTTTCCCTTTGATGATACACACCAAGCTGAGACTGCATGCTTTCCATAATTGTTCCTCCTGATCGGTTCCTCTCACAAACCTCATAGACCATGTACTCTCAGACGAAAGTCTGGAATTTTATCTTCAGATTCCCATTGACCGGACTCAAAAGCAAAGAATCCCTTTGCTTTTGAGGATCAGAAAGATCACAATGGCAAGTGCCAGCATAAGAGTCAATGCGCCTGTAATCATGGGACCAACATACAGCCCCTTCTTAATCATCGCCTGGGATGGCTCACCCTGATTGTAGAGGAGATCAACTTTCTGCCCGACCTTCATTGAGGTAGAACAGTAGCTTCCAACAAGCTCGTAGGTTCGTCCATTTACGGTATAGGACACAATCGGCGAAATCCTTCTCCTTCCTGCCTCCGATGCAATTAAAGTGGTATCTACACGAAACTTCATGATGG
>JARIBV010000034.1 GCA_029257335.1 Faecousia sp. | reverse complement strand
TTCATGTGACCGAAGAATTTTCTGTGGATAGCACAGACAAGCAGCACAACGCAAGGCCGGATATTGTGCTGTTTATCAACGGTATCCCCTTCGCCGTCATCGAGTGCAAGGCTCCCCAAATCAGTGTAGAACAGGCAGTGGAACAAAATATTCGTAACCAGCAAAAAGAGTATATCCCACAGCTCTATAAATTTGTCCAGATTGTGCTGGCTACCAACAAAAATGCTGTGAAATACGCCACCACCGGCACCCCAAAAAAGTTCTGGAATGTGTGGAAAGAGGAAGACACAGCTTTTCTGGAAAATGCGCTAGTTCAATATGTAGTGGGGCGCACTCCTACAGAGCAGGATCGAAATGTAATTTCTCTTTTCAGCAAAGAGCGTGTTAAGGAACTGATGCGTTACTTTGTCCTCTTTGATGCCAATGTAAAGAAGATCTGTCGGTATCAGCAGTATTTTGCCATCAAAGAGATTATCAAAACAATTCAGCAGTCAGATGAGAAAGGAAACCGTCAAAGCGGCGTCATCTGGCACACACAGGGCAGTGGCAAGAGTCTGACCATGGTCATGCTGGCGAAGTATCTCTTAATGGAGCTGTCCGACTGCAACCCGAAAGTGGTGGTTGTCACTGACCGTAAGGAATTGGACCGTCAGATCGCCACAACTTTTGCTCATACCCGCCTCAATCCGGCCAGAGCCACCAGCGGGCGGAATCTGGTGGAGTTGCTGGGTAGCGGTAAGGCGGACGTGGTCACAACCATTATCAACAAGTTTAACACCGCTGAGAGAATGGAGCTTAAGGATTTTTCAAGGAATGTGTTCTTGCTGGTGGATGAGAGCCATCGCTCCAACTACGGCTTGATGGCCACTAAAATGAGGGCGGTGTTCCCTAATGCCTGCTATATTGGCTTTACAGGGACACCTTTGATGAAAAAAGAGAAAAATACAATGTCCAAGTTTGGAAAGCTGATTCATAAATATACCATCAAGGATGGCGTAGAGGATGGTGCAATCGTGCCGTTAATCTATGAAGGCCGCTTTGTGGAGCAGAATGTGGACGAGGCAAATATTGATCTCTGGTTTGAACAGACAACCAAACGACTCACGGAATCCCAGAGAGATGATATTTCTCGGAAATGGAGTAGCATTCGCCGTCTGACCTCTACTGATGCTCGTATCAAACGGATTGCTTTGGATGTTAACAACCACTTTATTGAAGGTTTCAAGGATACCGATTTCAAAGCCATGTTGGCTACAAACTACAAACGAGATGCTATCCGTTATCTAGAGTGTTTTGAACAATTTGAAGATCTTAACTGTGCTGTGGTGATCTCTCCGCCTGACTTGAGGGAAAGTGTGGATGATGCAGACGAAGGCACTGACGATAAAGTGGTGGCCTACTGGAACAAGATGATGAATCGTTATGGTGATGCCGATGCATACGAAGAGGCTATGAAGAATCAGTTCTGTGCTGGTGACATTGACATTCTCATTGTGTGCAGTAAACTGCTCACTGGCTTTGATGCACCCATCTGTCAAGTACTCTACATCGACAAAGAGTTGAAAGAACATGGTCTGCTCCAGGCCATTGCTCGTACCAACCGACTGCATGAGGGCAAGGACTACGGCTTGATCGTGGACTACCGTGGACTGATTGAAAAACTGGATACTGCCATGGATCTGTACAGCGGCGCTGGGTTGGAGAACTTTGACAGTGGAGACCTGAAGGGTGTTGTGGTGGATGTTATGTCGTCTGTGGCGCGTCTGCGGGAAGCCTATACCCAGATGACGGAACTGTTTACAGGCCTGAAAGATCCCCGTGACACCGAAGAAGTGGAAGTATTCCTTGCTGACGATAAGAAGCGGGAGAACTTTTATAATCTTCTCTGTGCTTTCGGCAAAGCATTGAATATGGTGTTGAATGCGGAACAGGCATATTCAGCGATTCCGAAAACTGAATTGAAGCAGTATCAAAATACCTTTATCTTTTTCTCCAAGGTGCGTCGCAGCGTGAAAATCCGTTACTGCGATGCCATTGATAACCGAGAATATGAACCACTGATGCAAAATCTCCTAGACACACACCTCTCAGTAGCAGGACTCAAGCAAATCACCAGCCCCATCGACATCCTGAATAAGGATGACTTCGAGCGGGAATTGGAGGAACTGGGTTCTCTCCGGGCAAAGGCGGATGCAATCACCAGCAAGCTGACTCGTAGCATCAGCGAGAAATATCAGGAGAATCCTGCTTACTATGATAGCTTTTCTAAGAGAATCAAGGAGGCTCTGGAACAGTACAAGGAAAAAGTGATATCCGAATCGGAGTATCTAGCAAAGATGCGTACCATCATGGAAGATTATCATGCTGGAAAGAGCACTGTGTCCTACCCGGAATCTATTAAAAATAATGTTCACGCACAGGCGTTTTATGGAGTTCTGTCAGCGGTATTTGATGAAGCACAGGAAGTAGAGGTTTCTCCTGATTTTGTAGCGGAGATCGCAGAAGAAATCACAAAAATTGTGGCCAACCACAGTCAGGTGGACTGGACCAACAACAAAACAATTCATGACCGTATCTCGCAGGATATTGACGATCTTTTCTATGACTACGAGAAAGAACGGGGGTTAAAACTGTCTTTTGACACCATTGATAAGATCATTGAAAATGTCAAAACAGTAGCACTTCGGAGGTTTTGACAGCAATGACGCAGGAAAGAACTGTCTTATATGAAAATAATGAGATTCACTATCTGTTGGAGCAGAAAGCGGTGAAAAATCTCAATCTGCGGATTCATAAAGATTGCAGAGTATATGTTTCGGCGAGCCCAGATATCTCAGTAGAAAAAGTTGACGATTTTGTAGCGAGCAAAGGGAGATATATCTATTCAGCACAAAAAAAGTTTCGTGAGATGGCACAGTTTGCCACTCAGCCCAAGCAGTATGTCAGCGGAGAGACATTCTATCTTTTGGGACGTGGTTTGCGACTAAAAGTGGAGCAGAGCGATAAAGATAAAATTTCCACAGATGGCGTATACCTCTTATTGAAAGTAAGGAATACCCAAGATTCCATGAAAAAAGAGAAGATGGTAACTAAGTATATGGATGGACAATGTCAAATGATATTTGAAGAGATTGTCTGGGAAACATATCCTGTTTTTCAAAAATATGGTGTCTTGATGCCGAAGCTGAGAATAAGAAATATGGAAACTAGATGGGGATCTTGTTTAGCCCAAAAAGGAATTATTACGCTGAATAAACGGCTTGTCGAAGCACCAAGAAACTGCATCGAGTATGTAGTGATGCACGAATTTTGCCACCTGATTCACCCCAATCATTCTAGACACTTTTACGATTTTTTGACAATGCTGATGCCAGACTGGAAGCAGCGGAAGACGATCTTAGATCAGAGTGCAGTTTTTTGGCTATAAAAATAAGGAGGGAAGACTATGCCAATGTGGTTATGTCGCGCCGGACGATATGGTGAACACGAAAATAAGTTTATTGAGGAAAATCGTGTGTATTGCACATGGGAAAATCTACCGGTTTCAATTTTGCAGTTTTCCACAAAACAGAATTTGCAACAATATTTTGTAGACAATGATTCTGATGTTAAAGAAAAAACAGCGATGAATTGGGCAAGCCAAGTGTGGCCCTTTGCACATGAAATGAAAAAAGGCGAGATTATTGCACTGCCCAGCAAAATCAAACCGGTGATTCACTTTGGTAGGATCGTGGGTGATTATGAGTTTTTGCCCGAAAACAGTAATCCCTATTATCACGCCCATCAAGTGGATTGGTTTGCTTGTGATATTCCTCGTGCAAACTTCGATCAAGATATCTTGTATTCTTTTGGCGCTTTTATGACCATTTGCCGAATTAAACAAGAAGATCGTGTAAAGGCAGTTATCAATGCGTATAAGCAAGGAAAGAAAGTAGTACAGGTCACGATTTCAGACGAAGATAACAGAGAAGAAACCAGAGATATTGAGAACGAAGCCCTAGGGGTTATTACTGATCTAATGATTCAGAAAACCAAAGGGCACGGTTTGGCTAAGATTGTAGATGCAATTCTTCGAGCAAAGGGCTTTACTACATATGTGAGTCCTGCTGGACCAGATAAGGGTGTGGATATTCTGGCTTCTGCTGGAACGCTTGGTTTTGGAAGTCCGAAAATCTGCGTGCAAGTTAAATCCACGGACGCGCCAGTAGATCGGATTGTGCTGGATCAACTAGGCGGTGTGATGAAAAACTTTAATGCCGAATATGGCCTGCTGGTGTCATGGAGTGGATTCAAATCTTCTGTTATCAATGAAACTGCCAAACAGTTCTTTGAAATCCGGCTTTGGACTCACAAAGAAATCATCGAAGAATTCCTAAGACACTATGACCAGATGGATGACGAAATCAAAGAACTGATTCCTCTCAAAAAAATCTGGGTTGTGAATAGTGGTGAGGAATAACCGTCAGACTAGGTGACAGAAAAGAATTGATAAAGACATCACAATATGCTACAATACTTACAAGCCATCCATTGGTCCATTTTAAGCGTAACTCACGATAGGATGGCGTCGATAGATTTTTGATAGCAAAAATTCGGATAGACCACAGAATAAGTATAATCTGTATAAAACAGAATAACGTCGAATGAAATCCGCTAAACAGAAAAGTTTAGAAAACGATTTAACTCGGCGAGTGGGAATGATGTCAAAAACGCCAAAAAGGCCTACAAATCAAGTACTTTTGAGCGGAAAAACATCCTCGTGACAACACTTTGACAACATCTGAAATTATTCATAAATAAAAGAGCTATCAGATTTTTGAAGTCTGATAGCTCTTTTTGATAGAGTACAAGAGGCTGAGAAGCTGACTCAGGCGGCTCGGCATGAGCGCAATAAGGTCCGCCAAGTCCTTCAATCTTAAAATTTACAAGTATCTGAGTCATCTTCTTCCCTGATCCGAGTCCCTGCCTCAGGGCTACCGCAAAACAAAATAATGCTTTCCCTATGCAGCTGTCCATACCAGAGCGCTGCATTTCTCTTTATCAAGATCCGCGCGATTGGGCATTTACCATCATTTTAAGGATGTCTTCTGATATGCAATCATAGGTGTACCTGCCTCTATGCCCAGAGAAATGGTCTGATAGAGTACGACACCATCAAATTGAGCCTGGATGCTGTGGAGAATTTCTCCGTGGACTGAGCGAATTTCCCCCAGACATTCCTGATCCCGGACGAGCTGGCCCGCCTTCTTGCGGGGATACCAAAGGCCGGAGGCCGGAGAATTGAGAAAGACCGCTTCATCACCGATCCGGGGTTCATAGAGCACCGGCGGCTGGTCCGTAAGAAATCCCAGCCCCCGGAGCAGGTTCAGAATGTCAGCCTTTACCAGCTGGACCTCCCCCTGCTCCCAGAGGCCGCGGCCTCCCCGCTCCAGGATCATGCCGGGAATGCCCAGGGTTCCGGCAAAGCCGGAAAAGCCGGTGGTACTCTGAGAATGATAGGCGTAGGAGATATTGGTAAACTGCGCCAGGGTTTTCCCGGCAGCAGCCCGGTTCAGATAGGCATGGGGAAACAGGTCCTCGCAGAAGCCTCCGGAATGAAGGTCGATCAGGTAATCGGTCTGAGAAAGGATTTCCCGAACCAGAAAATCCGCCATGCGCTGGGAAACGGTTCCCTGGGGATCTCCGGGAAAAATTCGGTTGAGATTTTTGCCGTCCTCCGGCACCGTGTCTGGACTGCGGAGGATGACACCGTTATAGTTGACTGCCGGAAGCAGAAGAATCCGGCCCCTTAGAATGCTGGGATCAAAGTCGGAGGCGAAGTCCTGCAGAGCCTGAATGCCCACATATTCCCGGCTATGAATTCCGGCGGAGATGGTGATGGTCTGTCCCGGCTCCCGGCCGCAGAATACCACAGCGGGAATCCGGACCTCCGTATTGGGAACCTGCAGCCAAAGGGTCTTTTTGGTGTTTTTCTTAAATACTTCCATAGGCGTCCTTTCTGTCAGATGTGCATAATGGAGGAAATGAGAAGTCTGGTATAGGCCTCCCGGGGGGCCTCGATGATCTGCTCGGCGGTGCCCTGCTCCACAATCCGGCCTCCCTGCATGACGATGATCCGGTCGCAGATGCTGCGGACCACAGACAGGTCATGGGAGACAAAGAGCATGGCCATATGGGTCTGCTGCCGCAGCTGTCGGAGCAGCCGAAGAATCTGTGCCTGGGCGGATACATCCAAGGCGCTGGTGATCTCGTCACAGAGCAGCAGCTTGGGCTGCACTGCAATGGCCCTCGCAATGGCCAGCCGCTGGCACTGTCCGCCGCTGATGCCGGAGGGATAGCGCTCCGCGATCTCCGGCTCCATGCCCACGGACCGGATCAGCTGCTCCAGCTGATCCGCAGTCAGTCCTCCGCAGAGGTTCCGGGCGCTTTCTGCCACGGACAGGCCCAGCTTCATCCGGGGATTGAAGGAGCCGGCGGCATTCTGAAACACCATCTGCATCTGCTGCAGCTCCGGTCGGGTCCGCTGCCGGCCCAGCTTCCTGCCGTTTAGGAAAATATCGCCGCTGTCGGCGGTACTGAGTCCGGCAATGAGCTTTAGAAGAGTGCTTTTGCCGCTGCCGCTTTCCCCCACAATGCCCAGGGATTCCCCGGGAGCCAGTTGAAAGCTCACATGGCTTACCGCATGAAACCGCTCCTTCTCTCTGCCGAAGCTCTTGGAAACATCCTGTACCAAAAGCAAATTATCCATGGTGCTCACCTCCGCAGGCACTCCAGTGGCCCGGTGTAATTTCCCGCAGGGCATAGGGCATATGCTCGCAGGCGGCGCCTGCTTCCGGACACCTGGGGCGGAAGGAACAGCCCTCCAGTTCCGCTCCGAACAGGGGCTCCTGTCCCTCCAGTCCCTTGGGCATGGTTCCATCCAAGCCGGGAATTGCGGCAATCAGGCTTCTGGTATAGGGGTGAATGGGATGTTTCAGCACATCCTCCCGGCTTCCCAGCTCCATCAGTCGGCCGGCATACATGATGCCGATCCGGTGAGCCAGAAAGGAGGCAAGCCCCAGGTTGTGGGTGACTATCAGCATACTCATTCCGGTGAGTGCCTGCATCCGGAGCAGCTCCTCTGCAACCTGCTTCTGCACTGTCACATCCAGGGCCGAGGTGGGTTCGTCAGCCAGCAATAGCCGGGGCCGCAGCAGCATGGCAGCGGCAATGGCAATGCGCTGGTTCATGCCGCCGGACATCTCATAGGGACAGCTGCGAAAAATCCGCTCCGGGTCGGAAAGCCCCAGCTTCTGAAAAACCTCTGAGGCGGTGGATCGAAAGGTAGTTTTTTCGTAGAGCCCATGGCTTTTAAGCATTTCCTTCAGCTGCTTTTCGTATTTCCGGATGGGATTGAAGGAATCCCCCGGATTCTGGTAGATCATCCCCATTCCCCCACCCCAGAGGCTCCGACGCTGGGAATGGCTCAGGGCCTGAAGCGCCCGGTCCTCATAGAGGATCCGACCCTTTGTCACCCGGACACCTGGATCCACCCCCAGAATGGCCTTCAATACGGTGCTTTTTCCGCAGCCTGATTCGCCGGCCAGACAGAGGATCTCTCCCTGGCAGAGGGAAAAGGACAGTCCGGATACCACGGGTCGGGCGCTGTAGGAGATTTGCAGATTTTCCACAGTCAGCAATTTTTCATTCATAGTCAGACACATCCATCAGGTCTCTTACCGAGTCCCCTAAATAATTAAAGATCATCACCGTCAGCAGCATGGCACCTGCCGGTGCCAGCACAGCCCAGGGGGCCAGCTGGATATAGGCCCGCATTTCATCGATCATACTGCCCCACTCTGCCTGGGGAGACTGAATGCCGATGCCCAGGAAGGAAAGGCCTGCTATGTGGATCATGGTGGTGCCGATCTCTGTGGTCGCGTTCACCACCAGAGGCCCCAGAACATTGGGCAGCATATGGCGGAACATGATCTGTACGCCGGAGCAGCCGGACATTCTGGCTGCCTGGATATAGGGCTCCTCCCGGATCTTCATGACCTGGCTCCGAGTAAGCCGGGCATAGGATGTCCACTGGCTGATGCCTAAGCTCAGCAGCGCAGGGAACATGCTGCCGCCCAGAATACCGGCCACTGCAATGGCCAGTACCATCTGGGGCACCGACATCAGAATATCCGCCAGCCGCATGAGCAGGGAGTCCAGAATGCCACCATACCAGCCTGCCAGCAGCCCCAGCACGGTGCCGATGACAAAGACCGTCACCACCAGAAAACTGGCAGAGAAGATGGAGGTTCTGGCTCCCATCAGCACCCGGGAAAAGACACAGCGGCCAAAGCGGTCGGTACCCATGGGAAACTGGGAGGAGGGGGCCTTGTTGAGGCTGAGGGCATTGGTGGCGTAGGGATCGTTGGGCGTAAGCCAGGGTGCCAGAAGACTGACCAGGGTCAGAGCCAGAGCCAGACAGAGAAACAGCCGAACCTGCAGCCGGAGGGAATTCTTTCCCGTAAGCTTTTTTGTGCGGGACATGGTCAGACCTCCTCAATCCGGGGGTCCACCAGCCGATAGCTGATATCGGTCAGCAGATTGATGAGCACATAGATGGCGGCCATAAACACGACAAACCCCTGAATCACCGGATAATCCCGGCCGGTGATGGAGTCCATCACCAACTTACCGATGCCGGGCCAGCTGAAAATGGTTTCGATAATCACGCTGCCACCCAGCATGGTGCCGGCGGAAAGTCCCACCACGGTGAGAATGCCCATGAGGGAATTGTGGAGCACATTCCGGAAGAGTATCCGGGATTCCCGGACCCCTCTGGCCCTGGCGCCCAGGACATATCCCTTCCCCAGCTCCTCCAGAACATGGGCCCGAATCTGTCGGATAAACCGGCCGGTAATGGGAATGGCCATGGCGAGGCAGGGCAGAAGCATTCCCTTGAAGTTGGGCTCTGCCACAATTTTCAGAAGCTTCAGCCGTATACACAGCACATACATCAGCAGCACAGAGATGAGAAAGCTGGGCATGGAATTGCCTATAAAGCTGAAAAACCGGACAATATAGTCAAGGGGCCGGTTTTTATGCACCGCAGAGGCGATGCCGAGAGGCAGAGAAACAGCCAGAGATGCGCCCAGGGTTGCCGCTGCCCAGAACAGGGTATGACGCATGGCTGTCAGAAGCTTGGGCAGCACCGGCATGCCATCCTTGTAGGAATTGCCGAAATCGCCCCGCAGCAGGTTCCCCAGCCACTTGCCATACCGCAGCAGGAAGGGCTCGTTCAGCCCCATGTCCTCCCGAGTCTGGGCCAAAACCTGGCTGTCGATGGGAATGCCCTGGGCATTCAGCTTCTTAACTGCAGGATCTCCGGGGGATATGTACATGAGCAGAAAGGTTAAAAAGGTCAGACCGATCACAATGGGGATCAGCTGCAGCAGCCTTTTTCCGATGTATTTTGCCACTGAAATCTCTCCGTTTCCATAGAAGATCAGGGGTGGTTTTCGCCGCCCCTGATCCTGTATCTCGATGGTTCCTGTTTGTATTGCGAGATTACCGGATGTCGGTGAACTCGCTGATGCGGTAAATATCTCCGGGGTTATTCTCAAAAACATCGCTCACGCCGTTGCGCACCACGGTAGTCTTATTGAACAGACCGGTAAAGCCGAAGGCATTGTCGTCAATGGCAATCTGTACTGCTTGGTTGGCCAGCTCTGCCCGACGGGCCAGATCGGTTTCCCTGGACAACTGGTCGATGAGGGCCTCACATTCCGGAGAGTCAAAGCCGGCAATATCGTAGTAGCAATCTTCCCGCAGGACGCTGTTGAGGAAGAAGTACGGGTCGCCGGCCTTGTCGGCGATCATACAGTAGAGACCAATGTCAAAGTCCCGGGTGGCAATGTATGTGCTGTCCGGGTCCTCCACACAGGTCAGCGTTGTCTGAATACCGATCTTACCCAACTGCTCCTGCATGGACAGCGCGATGACATCCAGGGAACGGGCGGCATAGTAGCTGATGGTGACCGTCAGGGGCCGGCCGTCCTTCTCATAGAAGCCCTTGCTGTTCAGCGTATAGCCGTCCTCCTTCAGCAGAGACTTGGCCTTCTCCGGGTCACAGGCAGGCTTAGTCACTTTGCCGTAGGGGGCAGACGCGTTGAAGGGGCCGGAGGTGGGACTCACAATGCCCTTCTGGAAGGAAGCCAGCACCTCCGGGTCCACTGCCAGGTTGATGGCAGCGCGGACATTGTCGCTGAGCCGCTCCTGGTTCAGGAAGTAGAACTGCACTCTGGTGGCGGGCCGGGTATAAACGGTGAATTCCTGGGGATCTGCACTGTAAATCTCCAGTGCGGCGGCGTTGACATTGCTGTGGACATCAACCTCGCCGTTCTGCATAGCCATGAGCCGGGAATCGTCATCCTTGATATAGTGGAACCAGGCTTCGTCCAGCTTCACTTCCCCGCCCCAGTAATTGGGATCCTTTTCCACAACCACCAGCTGCTCCGGCTGGAACTGCTTCAGCAGAAAGGGCCCGGTGCCAACAATGCTGTTCACGTAGTCTCCGGAGTTGTCCAAATCCACAATGGCGGTTTCCGGTGCGGCCAGGTCAATGAGCATGGTGGGGTAGATTTCCTGGGTTGTGATGGTGAAGGTCTTGTCATCCACCACATGATATTGGAAGCTGCCAAGAGCAGAAAAGTTTACAATGTTTTCTGCGGTGCTCTGCAGATTCCGAATGACCATCTGGGAGGTCACATCATTGCCGTTGGAGAAGTGAGCATCCTTTTTGATCTGCACGGTCCACACCAGGCCGGAATCATCCACATCTGCCTTCTCGGCCAGCCAGGGCTCCAGAGAAGAGTCGTCTGTGATCCGGAACAGGGTCTGGGTAATGCCATAAATGCTGGTGTACCAGCTGTTGGAGTCCTTCCGGGGGTCCAGGTTGGTAGTTGCAAAGCTCTCTGCAACATGCAGGACCTTGGGTTCTGCGGCAGGAGTCTCAACCGCTGCGGTTTCCGGTGCACCGGCTGCTGTGGAAGCGGTCTCTTCAGAAGCGGAATTGCCGCAGGCACACAGCGAGATCACCAGGGTCAGCAGCAGAAGCCATACTACATATTTTTTCATATACATCCTCTTTCTCGGTTTTTTCAATATCCGCAGATTGCGGCCGATCGAATGAATGAATCCCTAAAATCCTCAGGATTCTCGCTGTAACTATAGCATAAGACCGGATTTGTGCAACCCCCCAAGGGGGATGTTTCTGGAGGTTCCTGGAGGTTTCTGGATTTTTGTGGTTATTTTCCGGCCTGACGGCAGAAACAATCTCATATATCAGGCATCCCCCCCGGGGGCTTGTATGACCGTCCCCGTTTCTTTATACTGAAGCGGTATATTGTCTGAAGGAGTATGCTTATGGAGAAATACAGAAAACTGTGGACCTATGTCAGGATCATCGGAAAAGAGACGGCAGGAAAGGTCCTGCTGCTCACGGCGGTAAGCAGCACTTATTTGGTGCAGGCTGCCGGTGCGGGACTGGCGGTCTGGCAGGTACTCTTCCAGGGGCACTTTTCCGGAATTCCTCTGCTGGCCGCAGCCATCGGGGCAGCGGTGATCCTCCGGGCCTTTCTGACCTGGTATCTGGAGGGCTACACCAAAAAAATGGCAGCAAAAGCCAAAACCGCTATCCGACTGGAGCTGATGGACCAGCTGTTCGCTCTGGGGCCCCAGTATGTCAACACACAGCGAAGCGGCAGAATCCAGTCTCTGCTGCTGGACGGCATCGAAAAGCTTGAGCCCTTTCTGGTAAACTATGTTCCCTTGATCTTTTCCATCGGGACAACCGGCTTGCTTCTGGGCCTGGGAGCCCTGTGGATGGACCGGGTCACCGGTCTGGTGCTGCTGGCAGCCATGGCCCTGTGCCTGCTCATTCCCTGTCTGACGGTTCCCCTGCTGAAGCTGGGCATTGTGGATTATTGGGCCCAGTACACCCTGCTGAATGCCCAGTATGTGGATGCACTTCAGGGCATCACCACCCTGAAGGCCTTCAATTCCAGTAAGGCCAAGGGAAAAGAGCTGGAGGCAGATGCCTGGGAATTCTACCGGCGGCAGATCCGAAATACGGCCTACTCTCTGCTGGATTCCGGCCTTATCATCCTCATGACCTCAGCGGCGGCTTTCCTGTCTGTAGGCGTGGGAGCCTGGCGGGCATGGCTGGGGCTGATTCCGGCGGAAGCCATTCTGATTTTTCTGTTTCTCACGGCGGAGTGCGCCAGACCCATGGTGGAGCTGAATCAGGCCTGGCACAGCAGCTTTATGGGTCTTGCGGCCTGCAGCCATATTTTTGCGCTTCTGGATCAGGAGATCAGGGTACAAAGCCCGGCAGCGGGCAACACCCGGGCCCTGGATCAGGGCCTGCCGGAAATCCGATTTGACCATGTGACCTTCCGGTATCCCGGCTCTCCCACCCCGGCACTGGAGGATGTGAGCTTTACCATTCCCGGCGGACAGACTGCCGCTCTGGTGGGCATGTCCGGCTCCGGAAAATCCACCATTCTCAGTCTGCTGCTGCGGTTTTATGATCCCCAGGCCGGGAGAATCTGTCTCAACGGCGTGGATCTGCGAGACTTTGATCTGAATTACCTGCGCCGACACATCTCCCCGGTATTCCAGGAAAACTATCTGTTCGCGGGAACGCTGCGAGAAAATCTAATCATGGGGGCACCTGATGCTTCGGAAGAGACGATCCGGCAGGCCGTCCGGGCCTCCGGGGCCGCAGAATTTCTGGACAAGCTGCCGAACGGTCTGGACAGCACCCTGGGGGAGCGGGGCTTGGATCTGTCCGGAGGACAGCGGCAGCGGCTGGCCATTGCAAGAGCCATGGTAAAGCAGGCCCCGCTGATGCTCTTTGACGAGGCCACCTCCAATGTGGATGCGGAAAACGAGGCCCGGATCACCCATGGGGTGGAGGCCCTGTCCCGGCACACCACCAGCCTGATCATTGCCCATCGGCTCTCCACAGTCCGTCATGCCCAGTGCATCTATGTCCTACATGAGGGCCGGCTGGCGGAGTCCGGCACCCACGAGGCACTGCTGGAGAAGCACGGAATTTATGAAACCCTGATTCAGGCACAGAGAGGCGGTGAAGACGCATGAAACAAACAGGAAGAACCGGTACGGTTATGGGACTGCTGAGAGCCATGAAGCCCTATGCCCCGGAGGCGGCCCTGACCACGGTCTTTGTGGCAATCCGGCACCTGACGGTATTTGCCCTGGCGATTACCGTGGCCCGGATGGTAAGTCTGGCACTGCTGGGTTCATTGGGGCCGGTCCTGCCGGGGCTTATGCTGCGGCTGTGTCTGCTGATCGGGGCCAGGGCCCTCTGCTATTACTGCGATATGCTCTTCGGCCACGATACGGCCTATCAGATTCAGCGGGACACCCGGATCGGGATCTACCGGCAGCTGGACGCCTTGGCACCGGCCTATATCAACCGGCGCAGCACCCACCAGATCGGAGCAACGGTAATGGGGGATATTGAGCTGCTGGAATGGTTTGTGGCCCACACCTTCGGCAGTTTGATTGCCGGGGTGGGGGTGACCCTGTGGCTGATGTGGTATATCAGCCGGTTTCACTGGACATTGTCCCTGATGACCGGGGTGTTTGCCCTGGCAATCGGAATATCTCCCCATCTTCTGCACCGGCTGGCGGATCGGCAGGGGGCGGAGGTCCGGCAGCGGAACGCAGAAGCCAACGCGGCGGTAATGGAGGGCATCCAGGGACTACAGGATATTCTGGCATTTCAGTACATGGAGGGCTGTCGGAAAAAGATCCGGGAGCCTTCCGGAAGCTCTATGAGGCAGATCTGGGGTATTGCAGACGGTCCGGCCTGGAAGGAGCAGCAGAACAGCTGCTGGCGGGAGGCTACTGTGTGCTGGTTCTGATTCTGGGAGCTGCCCTGGCAGAAAAACAGGTGCTGACGCCTGAGTCCCTGCCCCTTGTACTGATGCTGGCTTATTTTGCCTTTCATCCCATTCGGGAGGCCAACGGGGCCTGCCGGGATCTGGGAATCCTTTTCGGAGCTGCAGACCGGATTCAGGAGATTTTCCGGGCAGAGCCGGAGGTCCGGGATACGGGTGCGACCGTGGACCCCGGAACGCTGGTTCCCCAGGTGGATTTTTCCCATGTGACATTTGGTTATGACCGGCACCAGCCTCCGGTGATCCGGAATGTTAGCTTTCACGCAGAACCCGGGGCTACCGTAGCCCTGGTGGGCCCCTCCGGTGCCGGCAAAACCACCTGCATCAACTTGCTGCTGCGGTATTGGGACAGCTGGGAAGGCAGCATTCAGATCGGGGGCCGGGATATCCGGGATCTTTCCCTGGAAACTCTGCGGAATCTCACCAGCGCAGTGCTGCAGGATGTGTTCCTGTTCCACACCACAGTCCGGGAGAACATCCGGCTGGGCCGGCCCGATGCCACAGACCAAGAGGTGGAGGAGGCGGCGAAAAAGGCTTATGCCCACGACTTTATTCTGGGCCTGCCGGAGGGCTATGACACGGTGACCGGGGAACGGGGCTTCCGGCTGTCTGGAGGCCAGCGGCAGCGGATTTCCATTGCCAGAGCCATTCTGCGGGATGCCCCCATTCTGATCCTGGATGAGGCGGTGTGCAGTCTGGATACGGAAAACGAGCGGCTGATCCAAGCGGCGCTGGATGCCCACGCCAAAGGCCGCACCACCATCGTCATTGCCCACCGTCTGTCCACCATCCGCAATGCGGACCATCTGGTGGTGATCCGGCAGGGTCGAGTCGTGCAGACCGGCACTCATGGGGAGCTGCTTCATAAACAGGGTTTTTACCAGCAGCTGATGGAGCACCAGCTGGATTTACACCAGGATACATAAAGGTCTGCCGAGTCAGGATCGCAGGCGGTTCTTGTCCCACATCATCCACAGCTTTTTCAGAGCAATTTTCTTAAACATAAAATAATAAATTCCAGCAAAAAACAGGGGTATCTCCTGATTTTCTGCTGGAATTTTTATATTCTATAGATTGCAGGCTGTTGCCACCGGGGCTTTTTATACAGTCCCTTTTATATTGGCAGTAACCTTATACAGTACCACTATAATCTACTGCTCAAACAGCATTTACAGGATTCCGTCATGCAGTATGTCCATAAAGGCTCAGGCAGCTGCCTGGAAACTGTGGGCTGCATTATCGCTGGATTCTTCCCGAACCATCGCCTGCCACCAGTTTTTCAACTTCGCCAGCGGTGACCATGTTATAGTCCCCTTCAACAGAGTGCTTCAGAGCAGAGGCCGCAGCAGCAAAGTCTACCGCCTCCTGGGTGCTCTTGCCATGAAGGAGACTGTAAATCAATCCGCCGCCGAAAGAATCTCCTCCTCCCACCCGATCGATAATCTGCATTTCATATTTGGAAGAGAAGCAATATTCGTCTGCTGCTGCATTGTAAAGCATGGCAGACCAGCCATTTTGGGATGCCGAGTGGCTTTCCCTAAGGGTAATGGCTACCATTTTGAAATGGAATCGGTCATGGAGCTGTTTTGCCACGGATTTGTATCCCTCATGGTTTAGGTTTCCACCGCAGATGTCCGTGTCGGCTGCTTCAATGCCAAACACATCTTTTGCATCTTCTTCATTCGAGATGCATACATCCACATATTGGCACAATCGGCTCATGGTTTCCCGTGCCCGCTCTTTTGACCACAGCTTTCCCCGGTAATTCAGATCGCAAGAAATCTGCACCCCTTTTTCTTTGGCTTTTTTACAAGCCTGTTCGCAGATTTCCGGCAAATCCCCGCCTAAAGCCGGCGTTATTCCGGTAAAGTGGAACCATTTGGCTCCATCAAAGATGGAATCCCAATCAAAGTCTGCTGCAATCGCCTGTGAAATGGCGGAGTCTTTGCGGTCATAGATGCAAACAGAGCCTCTCTGAGAGGCGCCTTTTTCATTGAAGTAAATTCCGATCCGGTCCCCACCACGCACAATCTTAGAGGTGTCCACGCCATAGCGGCGAAGGGAGTTCAGCGCTGCCTGTCCAACGGCATGGGAAGGAAGTTTTGTCACAAACGCAGCACTTTCTCCATAGTTTGCCAGGGATACCGCCACATTGGCTTCCCCTCCACCAAAGGAAAAACCGACCCGGTCACATTGAACGAAGCGTTCGTAATGATACGGCTGCAATCTCAGCATCAATTCTCCGAATGTTACAATATCTGCCATGATACCCTCCTCTTAGCCAAAGGCCACACGCCGTGCCTGTTCACACAGCTCTGTGATTCTGTCGAAATTTCCTTTTGCAATCTCGTCCTTGGGACAAATCCAGCTGCCTCCCACTGCATGTATAAAGGGCGCATCTATATATTGTCTCAGATTTTCTGCATTGACGCCGCCGGTGGGGATAAATTTCACCCTGGGAAACGGAGCAGATAGATTTTTCATCCCACTGAGCCCTCCGTACAGATTGGCCGGAAAAAACTTAACGATACGCAGGCCCTGATTCACAGCGGCCGTGATCTCGGTTGGCGTAACACAGCCGGGAATCACGGCAATGCTGCTGTCCATGCACCAGGAAACCACCTCCGGATCCAATCCAGGAGACACAATAAATTTTGCGCCCATCTCTACTGCAAGCTTGCACTGCTCTAAATTCAGGACGGTGCCCGCTCCCACCAGCATATCGGGACAGTGTTCAGCCACAGCCTGAATGGCTTGTGCTGCTGCTGGGGTGCGGAATGTAATTTCCATTACATCAATCCCTCCCTCCAGCATTGCCTCGGCGGTAGGTATGGCATCGTGCGCCTGCTCCACTACAACTACCGGTACAATTCCTGCTTTTGCGACTCTGTCCAATACATTCATTGTAATTTCACCTGCTATTTTTATTATAAATTAAAATATTTCTTTGCATTTTCTGCACAAATATCCTGAATGAGAGCTCCCGCCGTCTTGAGGTCCAGCGGATATTCCCCGTTTTCCATCCAGGTACCGATCAGGTTGCAGAGGATCCTGCGAAAATACTCATGACGAGCGTAGCTCAAAAAGCTCCTGGAATCTGTCAGCATTCCCACAAAATTTCCGAGAATGCCCAGACTGGCCAAGCTGGACAGCTGTTCCTGCATCCCGATTTTGTGGTCATTGAACCACCAGGCAGAGCCATGTTGAATCTTGCCCCGGATTTCAGGACCCTGGAATGCTCCGATCAGCGTATCCAGCCACTGGTTGTCGGCAGGATTCAGGCTGTACAAAATCGTCTTTGGAAGGGATCGCTCCTGTTCCCATCTGTCCATAAGCAAAAATAACGGCTGGCAGCTCTGGGTAACTGTCATACAGTCAAATCCAGAGTCGGGGCCCAATGCAGCCATCATTCTGGAATTAGGGTTTCTCGCGCAGCTGAAATGAAGCTGCATCACCCAGCCAAGGCGATGGTACTCGCGTCCGCAATGGAGCAGCAGAAAAGTTTGATACGCTTCTTGCTCCTCTACGGTAATGGTCCTGCCTGCCCTTGCTGACCGGAATGCTCTGTTGAGCTGTGCTTCCGGCATCGTTCGGTACATCACATAATCCAGTCCATGGTCTGCTGCACGGCAGCCTTGCTGATTGAAGTACTCCATGCGCTGTGACAGAGCTTTTGCCACATCTTGTACCGTATCCAGCTTTTTTTCTGATACCTGCTCAAGATGTTCCATTGCGTCACAAAACCCTGGCTTGTGCGGATTTAAGTAAAGATCCGGCCGGAAGCTGGGACAAATTTTTGTTTCAAATTCCGTCTCTTTTAATAATTTATGATATTTGAGGTCACTGCAGGGATCATCTGTTGTGCCGATCATGGCCACATTGCTGCGCCGGATCAAGCTGCGGGCTGTATAATTGGAATCTTTTAGCTTGCTGCATGTCAGATCCCATACCTGCTGAGCGGTGTCAGCATTGAGAATCCCGGTATAACCAAAATAATTCTTTAATTCCAAATGGCACCAGTGATACATTGGGTTTCCAATGGCTCTCGGCAATGTTTCCGCAAATTTCTGAAATTTTTCCCGGTCCGGTCTGCTGCCGGTGATGTATTCCTCCGGAATCCCATTGGAACGCATCAAACGCCACTTGTAGTGGTCACCCTCCAGCCAAAGCTCCGTCAGATTGCAAAACTGCCGATCCTCGTAAATCTCTTTGGGGTCAATGTGGCAATGATAATCGTAAACAGGCATCTTTGCGGCAAATTCATGATAGAGTCTGACTGCGGTCGAATTGGAAAGAAGAAAATTTTCATCCAGAAATTTCTGCATCCTTATCCCCCCTGTAAATTGCAAGCAAAGTATACCATAAATGTACAATGTTCTGAATTGTGAATATTGTTTGCCACCTTGCGTTTCTTGCTGCAAACCCAATGCCCCATATTGTATGCGCCTGCTGTCATTGTGCACTGGATCTGGCTTCCAAAGCGGGCCATTCAGAAAATTTTCCCTAAAACCTGGGAATCTGTTTTCAAAACCGGAAATATGCTGTATACTGATAGATATAATCCTCAGTTGCTTTAGGAGTGGCATCATCTATGAAGGAAAATTTACAAACGGAATTTCTTACCAGGCAATATATGATCTCGCAAGATTTTGAAATCTATTATTACCACGATACCGTGCAGCCGCCCCCGGTGAAATTGCACCGCCATGATTACTATGAGCTGTATTTCTTTCTGGATGGAAATGTGCGCATGCAGATCGAGGACCGAAGCTATTGCCTGAAGCCTGGTTCTTTCATTTTGATCCCCCCGGATGTTTTTCACACATGTGTTATTGAAAACATGGAGATTCCTTACAATCGGTTTGTCCTTTGGATCAGTCGGGAGTGCTTTCTTCGCCTGGAAAAAACCTCTCCTGATTATGTTTTTATGCTCCGGTACACAAAAGACAACCATACTTATATTTTTGAGAACGACAAAATCACATTTAATGCGATCCAGTCCCGAATTTTCCGTTTGATTGAAGAACAAAGATCCTCACAATTCGGGCATATCACACAATGCACCCTTTGTCTAAAAGATCTGCTCTTGTTCCTGAATCGTCTGGTTTATAATCGGCAGAATCCCAATGCGCAAACCTTTCCCGTGTCCCTGCACGAAAATATCATTGATTATATTAAGAACCATTTGGAAGATAATCTCTCTTTGGAGCAGCTGTCCCAGGAGTTTTTTGTCAGCAAATTTCATATCTCTCATATATTCAAAGAATTTTACGGCGTATCCATCTATCGTTATATTACGCAGAAGCGTCTTCAGGCCTGTAAAGAAGCGATTGAAAGCGGAGGAAGGATCTCAGAGCTTTGCCATCAATTTGGCTTCGGTGACTATTCCTGTTTTTATCGCGCGTTCAAAAAGGAATACGGAATTTCCCCAAAAGAATGTCAGGATATGGTTTTTCTTGAGGAGAAACATACCGATTCTTCCAAATCATAATACTGCTTTTTCTCTGTCTGCAAGCAAGTCGCCGGTCCAGCAAGCCTACTGGACCGGCGATTGTTTATACATGTGCTTTCAGGCATGCCCGGACGGCCCCGGGACCTTCCAGCATCTCCTGCAGAAAGGTCCGGATCTTGCCGGCCAAACCCATTTCATACAGATCAACGGCAAATAAAGATGCATTGGTTAGGATTGGTTTCAGTACCGCATCCGTTGCAGACTCCGGGCTTCCCAGCTTCACCGTGGAAAGCTGCGCTTGAAGTTCTTCCAGCATGGGATCACCGGAACACTCCATGACCTTCCCATTGTCATCCAGACCCAACAAATAGCGAAGCCATCCTGCAAGCACCAATGGAATGTATTTCAAAGACGCAGGATCCAGATCTTCTCTGGCTGCATAGCTTTTGATCGTCTCACCAAAGCGGATCGCCACCTTTTGGCTGGTATCGGTTGCTATCCGTTGTGGCATATCCGGAATAAAAGGATTGGGGAGCCGTTTATTCACCACTTCCGCAATAAAGTCTCTTGGGCTTAAAATACCGGGATCCACTACAACCGGCAGACCTTCCCCATACCCAACGCCTTCCACCAGGGCTCTGAGCTCCGGATCTTTCATTTCCGCAGCAATGGAGGTATATCCCAGCAGGCAGCCATAAACAGCCAGAGCAGTATGCAGCGGATTCAGGCAAGTGGTCACCTTCATTTTTTCCGTCAGGTTAACCGTATCACGATCGGCAAAGGATACGCCTGCTTTTTCCAGGGGAGGCCGTCCATTGGGAAATCTGTCTTCAATCACCAGATACTGAGGCTCTTCCGCATTGACAAAGGGTGCAACAAAAGTATTTTTCGGTGTGATGATCGGGGTCATGTCGGCAATTCCGCAATCTCTCAGGGCATCTTCCACCACTTTTGCAGGTCTTGGGGTGATTTTATCAATCATGGTCCAGGGAAAGGACACCATGTTCTCATCATGGATCCAGTCTACAAAGGCCTTTGTGACCATTCCTCGGGAAAGCCATTGCTCTGCCACTGTCATCACGCTGCTGCGAAGCTTTTCACCGTTGTGCGAGCAGTTGTCCATGCTGACCATTGCCACAGGAGCGGCAGACTTGTTGTATCTCTCCCACAGCATGGCCGTAACCACCGACATGGCATGGCAGCAGTGGTTTGGTCCCTGTTCAAAATCCTTCTGAACAGCAGGCAAAAAAGCTCCTTGCAGGTCTTTCAGCGCATATCCCTTTTCAGAGATGGTGAAGGAGGCCATTTGCAGTCCCGGATTGCAGAATATGGACTTGAGCTTCTCCCGATCCTCCGGGTACATGCTGCCCACCTTCAAGCCCTCCGCCACAGAAGCAATGATTTCCTTTTTCATGGTACCATCCGGCATAAGCAGCACCAGCATGGTCAGGCAATCATATCCGTGATAGATTTTATCAATGTTGTCATAGTCGAAGGTATCCGCAGCCACAATTCCGCCTGTTACCAGCCCCTGATTCAGCAGATCATGCTGCAATCTGGCGATAAATCCACGAAAAATGTTGCCTGCCCCAAAGTGAACCCAGGTAGGGTTTTTCTTTGTCTGTTCTCTCATCTGATTCCGGTCGTAGTTTGGAAGGGCAACACCTGCTGCCTTCCAGCCTGCCCGATCCTGTAAGCCTTGATTATTCAGCGTCAGCATGATATGTGCCCTCCGGTAATTTGTTTTGATTGGCTTTGTGGATGGCCTCCCACAAACCGTTGAGATATACCGCACCAAGGGCACGGTCATACAGACCATAACCGGGACGGCCTACCTCGTCCCAAATCATGCGCCCGTGGTCAGGGCGGAGATAGGTGTTGGGGCAGGTGTCATAGACAGCCTTCATAATTTCATAAAGATCCAGGTCTCCGGCTTCAGACAAATGGGCTGCTTCCCGGAACTTTCGATGACCCAGATGCTTCACATTGCGAACATGAAGACAGCCGATACGATCCTTTTTGCCGAAGTGACGGATGATTGCAGGCAGATCATTGTCAGGATTAGAACCCAGAGAGCCGGTGCAAAGGCACAGCGTGTTGCAGGGTGAATCATGCAAAGCAACAATCTGATCAAAATCCTCCTGACTATGGGCGATTCTGGGCAAACCGAAAACCGGCCATGCCGGATCATCCGGATGTACTGCCATTCTGACCCCGCATTCCTCACAGGTAGGTATGATGCCGTCCAGGAAATACTTATAATTGGCACGCAGATCATCAGGCGTGATGTTTTTGTAGCGACAAAGGGTTGTTTCCAGTTCTGCAAGGCGGGCAGGTTCCCAGCCGGGCAGAGTGAACCCATTGGTATTTTCCATTGTGCTGCGGACCAGATCCAAAGGTGTCATTGTTCCAAGCTCCGCTTCATCATAGTACAGCGCATTGGAACCATCTTCCGGAATTGTCTTTGCAAGATCCGTTCGCAGCCAGTCGAACACCGGCATAAAATTATAGACAATCACCTTGATCCCATATTTTGCCAGATTTCGGATGGTGGTGCAATAATTGGCAATGTATACATCCCTGGAGGGAAGTCCCATTTTGATGTCTTCATGTACATTGACTGACTCGATGACTTCCACCTCTAAGCCAGCCCTATGGACCTCGTCCACATAATTTCTGATTTCTTCCTCTGTCCAAATCTCACCGGCAGCCTTCCAGTCCAAAACACCCATCAGCCCGGATACTCCGGGTATCTGCTTAATCTGCTTCAGGGAAATGCTGTCGCTTTGAGTCCCATACCAGCGGAATGTCATTTTCATAGGTTATCTCCTCCATAGAGCTGAACATAATTTTATTTCCCCGGTGCGGATCAGATTTCGTCAAAGTCCCATGTCAGGGTGTTGCCTGTAAGACGGCATGCCACCGGATCTGCATCATCGGCATCCGTTCTGACTGAACTGATCAACATGGCACCCTTTCCGCAGCGAAGGGCAAACAGCGGGGTACCTCCGATTTTATGGTAGTCGGTGGGCTTGGCAATATAATTGTGCCATTGTAATGTCTCACCCAGGGCGCATACATCCTGGTCCAAACGATCTGCATCGTACCAACCATATGCAACATAAGGCACACACTGCCGATTTGCAAACCAACTGGTATCCAGCTCATCAATGCCGTTAAACAGCGAGCTTTCCGGAATGTTCATGGTCATGATTTCCATGAGGTCTTGTGTATAGCTGATTTTCTTTCCATTGAGCAGCTCCTCAGGCAAAGCCTTTTGATTCATCAATATCACCTTGCCACCTGCCTGTGCAAAAGCACGAATCTCTTCTGCCTGCCGAGAGTTGACAGGCTGAGCAATCACCAGTCGGTCTTTTTGTCCAACCAGCGGCGCCATATCCTCGCAAACTTTGCAGGACAGGTGATGCCGATTCAGAAGTTTTTGTGCCGCCTGATCCTCTGAAAGGCACCATATTGTTTCTTCATTGGAAACGGAATCGGACCATACCTGATCGCAAAGCAGAATCTCATAGTCATTCACGGAAAGAATCCGATCTTTTTCCCAGATTCTTAACACCAGCTTTGCCTCTGTTCGGTGGTCCGGCAACGCGTCAGGAATTTGTATTACCAGATCCTGTACGGCATTGTGGAAGTATGCAATATCCTCATAGACCAGATCGCATTGGACCAAAACATTCTCCCCGGCAACGATCTGCGCTTCCACCCTGGGAGCCTGCAAGGTCTGTTTCTGGTTGCTGTCATTGATGAGAGTCACCTCTGTACGCAGCTCTGTGCCGGCATAAAAATGGCGGCCAAATAGATTTGCACTGGCCAGTATCGGCTGATACGCCATCTTCAGCCGGTGGGCAGACAGCATGGGCTGAATCCGCCTGCTGTCGTAATGATGATAGAACCAGGTCTCCAGTGAAAACAGCATAACACCGCAGGTTCGTTCATGCTCCACCCGGCGGAACATTTCCAAAAGCCCTTGCAGCTGGAAGGCATGATTATGCTGAAAATATTTAGGGTCATTATGCTCATATGCGCGTTTGCCCGTAGTGGTCTGAGGAGTCTGCTGGTCAAACAGATAGGCTCGGGTTGCATGCCCGTCACCGGTACGGCAATAGCCCACCGAGCATTCCTGAGACATACAGGGGCGTCCCGGTACGGTCATATCTCTTCCAAACTCTCCGTTCATGAAATGGAAGAAACTGGGCTCATACCAACCAAAATAAAAGTGGGGATCGTCCATATCTCCTTCATCAAAGTGATTGGGCTCAATAATGCGCTCATATCGACCATTTGCAACTGCCAATGTCTTATAACGACCGTTGTACATGGTCGGGCCGCGGAAATAACCGGAGTCACAAACCAGAGGAAGATCAGGAAATTCCTCGCGGGCAATCCGCAGACCGCCCTGCACCAGACGACCTTTTTCCGTTACAACCTGATCCGAACCCGGAATCAGATAGAAGTTCATTTCATTGTTCAAAGTAATGAGGAACAAGGATGGCCGATTCCGATTTCGGCGGTACAGCTGACGCAGCTCCTTCTGCCAAACTTCAAAGGACTTCTGACTGGGAATCGTAGTGAGCATCAGCCAGGGCCAGGTTCCCTCCAAAGAAATCATGAGTCCGCCTTCATCTGCTGCATCCAGCCAGGTACTGGTCCAGGGCGCTGCATGGGTGCGGGTTGCCATCAAATTATGATCCAGCGCAGTGGCAATGAATGTTCTTGCCAGCTCTGCGTCGTTGGGTCTGACATAAGATGGCATATGGTTGCCGCCTCGTACCCACAGGGGCTGTCCATTATAAATCAAGGTGCTTTCTTCAAACCGAACCGTCCGGAAGCCAACCTGTTCCTGGTAAGTATCGATTACCACTGCGTTGCGCATAATGAAAAAGGTCAGCCGATACAGATTCGGCGTCCCCGGTCCCCACAGGCGAGGGGATACCCTGGGGGTCTTAAACTTCGCGGTTCTCTGCTCACCGGGCTTCAAGGAAACCGATTCCACCGTACCGCCGCAGAGAAATTCCCCTGTGGTTTTGTGGACCATATGATATACCAGCGTCACATCTTCCTGGGAAGTGCCCTGGTTTGTATAGGACACATCGATGGAAGCGTCGTTCAGGGTAGGCCGGAACCAGCATTCGTCCACATGGATTTTTTCGCTGATAATCAGCTTCACGCTGCGCCAGATGCCGCCGGGATTGCCTGAATAAAATCCGTGTGGGATATCCTCTGTGCAGAACTCCCGATGAATGCAGTCAGAAATCGGCGTCCCTTGTGCCGCCTCACCGCCTTCTCTGGCCTTGGCGTAGTTGTTGTCTATGAAATCAGAATCTACAAGAACAGCCGTCTTTTCCGGCAAGCGGCGCCGGACCATCACGGCAATTACATTGCGTCCCTCGTGGAGATGCTCCCCGATGTCGATCTGCATGGGAGCAAACATTCCGATGTTTTCATGAACCAGTACGCCGTTGCAATAAATGGAACTGACAAGGGCAATTCCTTCGCAATCCAATACCACACGCTTTTTTTCGATGCCGCTGGGCAGATCGATATAGTGACGGTACCACGCCCATTGTGTCTTTTCATAGTCAAAGGTCTGATTCATACAGCGGGTATCTTCTTCCAGATAATAGGTGTCCGTCATTCCCTTGTTCAAGCCTTGGCCCATGGTTTCGCCTTCCAACCAAGCCTTCAAGGGGGTCCATGCAGAAGGAACCGTGATTACATGCGCATTACTGTCATCATAGGAAACCTTCTCCGGATCTTTTCCGCTTTCATAATCAGGGATAAACAGCCAATTTCCATCCAGACTCAGCTCCAGACGAGTTTCAGGAAGGGCAGGCACTGCATATGGGCGGTAACCTGCCCGATTCTGCCGACGGATGGCTTCTTTGACCTGAGGCGACAAGATAACCGAATTCAGAAAGTCAGGCTGCTTTTCCACATCTTTTAAAGCATCTGCCTGAACCTTTGAAACGGAAACATCTCGATACTGTGTTTCCACAAAGCTGCTTCCCAAGGCAATACAACCACTATGAAAGGTGGCATCCGGGTCTTCACACAGAATCAGAGGTTTTTCCTCATCGTTGAGATAAACCGCAATGGTACTGCCTGCGCAGACTACCCGCACCTGGTACCATACACCAGGCTCAGGGCACCATTCCAACGGTCGCAGATCCAACATTTTGTCATACCCTTTGGCGCCCATGCGGGCCAGATACAGGTGCTGATGGCTGCCGCCTCGAAGGCCCACCATATAGCGATGGTCCCGATTATAGTGGCGGAAACAGGCCCAAATATCCACCTGAGACGCACCTTCCGGTGCACGGCCCCAGAACCTGAAGTCAAAATTCTCAAACTGCATATTTTCGGCAGCAGCCCAGCAATCCCGGGTTGTCAGGATCCCGTCACTGGCACGGCAGCTGTCCGGATTTCCGTATATTCTCCATTCCCCATCCAGAAGTCCCGGCGCATGAAGGATTTTCTGATTGTCTTGTTTCATAGCTTTTCTCCTTTTGTCCGCAAGTGTAACTGTATCAGACTCATTTGATTAAAACAACAGATTATATTGTGACATAAAAGGTCGCGGTTCTTAATTTTATTATAAATCAGCCCATCCGAAATTCAATTGAGAATCTTGTGGTAAGCATTGCAAAACTTGCGTTTTGAAACAAACGGTGCACCGTTTATTTGCATTCTCCTGAATGGGAAATCTTGAAAAATGTCTGCAAACAATCTGGCTATGCAGACGGGATCTATCTGCGCCGCAACTGAGGTGGAGAATACGAAAATGTTGCAATTTGGGTCGCAATCGCAGCCAATCAGGACGGATATCGTAAAGCACCGGGTGCACGCAATTTCAAAAATATGCGTGATAAAATTCAAACAAGTATTCTCAAAACTGCTTGTTCGCACAAACTGAAATACTGCATCTTTGTTTTATTATTGTATGTCTGGACAATCTGCTGGGGGCTTAGGGGGTGCGGATGAAAAGTTGCGAAAAATTGAAAAAGAAAAAAGATACGGCTTGCCGGTCTCGGGTAGAATGACGTTACCACACACCATTCTGAGAGGAGACAACAAACCGTATCCAACAACATTGTACCATTTACAAGGAATCTCTATCATCTCCACCTCAACATCAAAGTTCTGTTTCTGAATCAACATTTGAAATTCCCTGCTTGATTATTTTGCCTTACTGCGTTATAACCAAGGTAGCTGGGGTAAGGCTCCCGGCTCACCTTAGCGGGTGTTAAGGGCGGCGTTCTTGCGGGGGCGGCCGCTCTTTTTCTATTCCATGATTCGTTTGACGCTTTCACGAAGTTCTTCAAGCGTCTCACACTTTTCAACCAATTCAAGGATTGCATTCAGCAGAGCCTTGGTTACATTCAACTCGTTCACTTCCTCACTCCCTTTCCTAAGAGGCGTTCACATCTGCCTCACAGGTATTATGCACCATTTAATGTAGTTTTTCAATATTTATTTAATATAACTTATTGAGCCACTTTCTCACTCATGAATTTTTGCACTACTTTGCTCAGATCAGGGTTTGCTCTTTGCCTCGGGATCTCGGCGTAATCCGCAAATGTGGGTATTTTGAGATGCCTTGCATAAAAATGAGTTCGCTCCCCATTCTGACCTGCCCGCCAAGAGACCCGTAAAAATAAAATCTGGATTCTTTGAATGAATCCGTTACCAATGTGTGATAACATTTGATAATATAAGTGAAAGGGCCTTTCAAAAAGTAATCAGGAGGTGACGCTGTGCAGGATGAAACCATCGTAGAACTGTTTTTGCAGAGGAAGGAAACTGCCATTTACGCCTGTCAGGAGCGGTATGGCGCGCAACTCAGAAGTGTCGCTTACAATATCGTGCAAAACCAGCAGGATGCGGAAGAATGTGAAAACGATACCTACCTGGACGCATGGAAATCGATTCCTCCCCATGAACCAAGAACTTATCTGTTCGCTTTTCTGGCCCGAATCACCCGATGCAAGGCCATCAACCTGTGCCACCGGCATGGACAGGGACCTCGAATGGTAGCGCTTTCGGAGGAGATGGCCTCCTGTATTCCATCGGGCACAGATACCGGCTCTCATCTGGATGCCGTCCAGCTTGGCAGCGCCATCAGTGCCTTTCTGCACCTCCAAAATGAGGAAAAACGAAATATTTTCCTGCGGCGGTACTGGTATCTGGATTCCATTTCTCAGATTGCCCAGCGCTATGGGATTCGGGAAGGATCCGTCAAAATGACACTGTTCCGCCTTCGGAACAGCTTGCGGGAGTATCTGAAAGAGGAGGGATATTCTCTATGAAAAGGCAGGATATTTTAGACTGTATGAATTACATAGATTCAGATTTGATCGAAGCGGCAAATCTTGCGCCCCGAAAAAAACAGCAGCCAAACGCAGTGAGGCGATGGTTTGCAGCAGCAGCCTGTCTGGTGCTGGTGACGGTTTTTTACTTAGGTGCCCATGTCTATGCCGCAGAGCAGCGGGAGTACAAGGCTGCCGTCACCTTTTTTGAGGCAAATGACCTGTCCACAGAGGGCCTGACCCGTGGAGAAATCAAAGCAGTTTACCGGGATATTACTACTAAACAGTTTACCTACAACAAAACTGCTGAGGTGCTGCAAAATAGTTTACAGGCGCAGATCCCGGGGTATGAATTCTTACACAAAGAACCCACTCCGGAAGAAATGGAAAGTCTCTGGACCTATCAAAACGGCTACCACCATTTTGTAAGCCCGGATCAAGCGGATTATACCATCGAACTTGTGGAGTTTTCAGATCCCGATACTGGCGTTTCCCACTTTGAAAAGTCCGTTATTTCCAGATACCAATCCGGGGAGTGTCTATGGCGCACGGATATTCCAACCTTGAAAGCGCTGGAGTATCAGGAGCTCTCTCACGGTCTGCTAGTATGGGGCTATCCCCCTTCTGACACAGGGCTGGACCATCGGGCTGCCATGGCCAGGCTGGACCCGGAAGGAAATCTTTTATGGGTGCAGATTCTGGATAGTGGCTTTGAGGAGGAAGCCATCGAAGCCATTGCAGAAAATCCGGACGGCAGCATTGCGGTCTTTTCAAGGGGAGATGTCCAATATCTCTCCGTCAGTCAATACGGAACCGATGGCCAATGCCTGTCTGTTCAGAAGCATTCGATTGGCAATTACGGCATCCGGAATGCAGCCCGATTGGGAGAGGATTATCTGGTTCAGCTGGGCAACAACACGCTGGAGGAACCGCAAAAGCTGGTGCGCATCACTCAAACCGGAGAAATGACCGACTCCTTCTGCTACACCGAAGAAGACAGCAAATATCACATCACTGACCTTCAGGAATTCAACGGAACCCTTTATATCTCCGCCTATGCCACCCCCTCTGCAGAGGAAGGCTATGACGAACTGTTTTCCATCATCACCGATCATGAGGACCTGATAAATATGCCCGAAACAGAGCTGACCGGACTGGTCAGAGAATCCTATCAGGCCGTTCTTTTGATCTGTGAACCCGATGGCGGTATGCCCCGGGCATTCTATTGCGTTCCGGGCAATCTGGGAGCCCAGCTGTATGTGGACACTGACAATCGTCTGATCTGGCAGACCGAGGACATTCAGGTCGTGGCCTATTCCCCGGCCACCAATGCCTATACCTTCCACGGGGTCAGCAAGCTCTATGAATATTCTTTTTCTTCCCAGGGGGTCTTGGAGTCCCGAACGGAAACGGGAAAAACAACTTCCTTCAAACGATAGTATCCTCAAACAAAGAAATACCGGTAGCGTTGCAGAACGCCACCGGTATTTCTTTATTGTGCATATCAGCCAAGTGCGCTCCCATGATACGGCCCCGATCACATCGCCCGGTATCGGGCCGGAGCTGCCGGGCAATCAATGCCCGGCAGCTCCGGCCTTTGGGGGCAGCATATCAAATGACACCTTTTTCCATGCACCGATCTACAAATTCGCAGAACAGAGAGTCCGACCAGGTAAACCATTCCCGGGTATATACTGTAGGATCGTCCACAAAGAAGCCCTCGTGCATATAGCCGGTGTTTCCGTCGCAGGTTTCCAGCATGTGCAGGACCCGGCTCATTTCCTCCGGGTCGTCGGAAGTCAGCCCCTGCATGGACAGGGCCAGGTGCCACACATAGCGTGCAGGGGTGTGAGGACTGCCAATTCCCTTGGCACAGGTTCCTTCGTAATAATAGGGATTGTCTGTGCTGAGGAGCATTTTTCGGGTCCGGCGGTAGAGGTCGTCTGTGGTATCCACATAACCAATATACGGCATGGAAATCAGGCTGGGGATGTTTGCATCATCCATCATCAGATAATTCCCCTGCCCGTCCACCTCGCAGGCATAGACCTTTCCGTACTTGGGATGGTCGATCACGGCATACTTTTTGATTCCGTCCTCAATTTCCTGACGAAGCGCCAGGATCTGACCGGTCAGCCCATGGTGGTCTCCCAGCATTTCCGCAGCATATCCCAGAACCACCACCGCAAACATATTGGAAGGAATCAGATATCCATAAGTGCACGCATCGTCAGAGGGCCGGAAGCCGGACCAGGTCATGCCGGTATAGGCAACGGGGTTGCCCATGCCCTCATTGTGGATGGTATCCTGATAGGGGCAGTCGTCCCGGAAAAAGCGGTAGGGAGACTGTTCAAAATGGTGCTGCTCCGTGCGCCAGACCTTCAAAATGGTCTGCATCACCTGCTCCAGCCGGCTGTCAATGACGGAACGGTCCCCCGTGGCCTTCCAATACCGATAGCACAGGCGCAGAGGGTAGCACAGAGAGTCGATCTCATACTTGCGCTCGAACACCCAGGGCATATTGCGGGGGCGGTCGGTAATATGGCCCTGACCGTTTGCAGCAGAATTGAACGCGTTGGCATATGGGTCCGTGAGGATAAACTGGAACTGCTTTTCCACCACCTTACGGATGATGGCCGCCACCTCGGGGTCCTTGGCCAGAGGAATATAGTGGTTGACCTGGGCAGAGGAATCCCGCAGCCACATGGCCGGGATATCGCCGGTGAGGACAAAGAGGCTGCCATCCTCCAGTTCCTGAATGGCAGAGGAAATGGTATTGGGGTAGCAGTTGCGGTAAAGCTCCGCCAGCTTGGGAGAGGTTTTGCGCAAATGCTCACAGGTGCGCTCAATATGGTCTTTCACGGTTTGGGGAATGTTCATGGTGAATTCGCCTTTCTATTTTAAGTGGATGGGATTGAGAAAAAACCGCCCGTCAGGCCATGGTGTTTCTGTACACGCCATGGCAGGTTTTCTTCATCATACTATATCTTCCCGGCGGATGCAATAGCGCAATGATATTTTGACCGATGGAATCAACTACGCAGCCGACTGAACCCATCCCCACCATGGCAGGCCCATGGGATTTGTTTTTTCCACCGGACACCAAATCTCATGATCCCGGTCTTACCGCTCAGAGCTCTCCGCCCAGCGCAAAAGTGCCGAAAGCCTCTGGTGTTCAGAAGCTTCCGGCACAAATTTTTTATGCAAGCAGGGGCCTTCCCTGCCTGTTGCGTTATTGCGGGTCGATCTGGTAGCTGTTGTCGTGGAAATTTACGGTAACGGTAGTACCGTCGCTGAAGGTGGTACGCTGCTTCATCCAGTCGTGGTCCAGGAATTCGTGGCGCACCATTTCGCACTTGGCAATCCGCTCCTGAAGCTTTGCCACGATCTGGTAGCGGGCAATCTCCTCATCCAGGTGGGTTTCGGCGGCTGCATCGTCGAAGGAGCCGTCACAGTTGGGGTAGGCACCGTCTTTATCCATGTATGCGGCACCGCCGTTGAGCAGGGCGTAGAGCATATAGTCCTCCTGCCCCTCGATGCGGTCCATGAGCCAGGGCAGGATCATGCAGTCGTGATAGACCAGATTGAACAGCGGGGTGGGGATGCCCTTTCTCGGCGTACCAGGGGCCTGGAGCATAAAGTCATAGGGCCCATAGTGGGCAAAGACCAGATTCTTCATGGCCCAGTCCGTCACCTCTTCGGAGCTGGGCAGAATGTTTTTGGACAGCAGATAGGCAAAGCAGGCATTTCGGTATTCAAAGCACTCTTTTCTGGTCATGGTATGCCAGGGATGGCAGCACTCGTCTCCCTCGTTGCAGGTAAACACATCCAGATAGGAGGCCTCCAGATGGATGCCATGGCGCAGAACCTCTTCAAAATTCCGCTTCACATAATAAGGAGCCTGAGAGGCGCACAGAAGGGTCTGTCTGCCACCGGCCCACCGGGCCATGTCAAAGATGGAGCCGTCGGGGGCGTGACAGGCAAAGTTCTTGTCAAAGGTCGGTGCGTCGAAATAATAATCCCGGTACTGGTCATGGAGGCCAAACATATAGCCGCATTCCTCTATGGTGTCGGACAGCTCCTTCATGCCTTCCCAGCCGCCGGCCTCCTTGCAGGCGGGCAGATAGTCCGGGTGCTTGTTGTCATAGCCCGGGTCTCCCCAGCCGTCCAGATGCAGATACAGCTTCTTGACTCCCTTTTCCCGATAGTGCCGGATCTCTGCGGTGCGGGTGGCAAAGGGAACCAGATGGTCATTCTTCTCCGGCTCCTGTGCATTGTAGAAGAAAGAGTCCGGCGCCACATGGGTCTTGATGCCCTTGTGGACAATGGCAGAACCGATGAGCTTGTCCACCAGAGGAGACTTTGCCGCCTTTTCCGCAAGGGAGGTAAAGAGCCCCGTCTCCTTCACATAGCCGCGATAGATCTTGCACAGGTCGTTGTAGTCGCATTCACCCAGGAAGGAATATTTCATCACCCGGCGGTAGGCCATCTTCCCCAGACTGGGCAGCCAGCGGACAGATACATGAGAATAGGGGCCATTGGCGGGGTGATCCACCTGATAGGCCGCATCCCAGGGGTGCTGACAGATGGCAAGATAGCCTGCGCCGGGGCGCACCTGACCGAACCAGGGCATATAGGCGGCGCAGCTGCACATCTGGCCGTCAAAATGGAGCTTGTTCACTTCATTTTCCCAGGTATTGGGCAGCAGCAGGCCCTGCAAAATATTGAGGACACTATACCAGCGGTCGCTGGGCTCTTCAAATTCCATGTAGCCGGGCCAATAGACCGCCTTTACCGTAAGGCCTTCCTCTCTCAGGGGCACAAACTCAAAGAACACATCCCCAGAGACTCCCTCCACCCAGGCGATGGTCTCAAAGGAAAAGGGGACTTCTGTTCCATCCACGGAAAACCCTTCATAGGAGGATCGGATGCCCCTGCCCACGCCGGTATTCCAGGTGTGGTGGGTCACACGAGCCGCATCGGAGAAGAAGATCTCCCGGTCATCCGTAGTGACCAGCCTGGGGCGGTAAGACGGAGCCCAGCGCCAGACCTGGCCCTTGGCCGTCACGGTGAAGGTCAGGGTTGCCTCATCCAGCTGAAGGGTTGTATTTGCGTGTTCCACGGTTATTGCACTCATAGAAAGCACTCCTTATCTATTCAACTCTGGATGTTATGGTACTACATTTTCTTTCATTTATCAACACAGTATCTGAAATATCATGTAGCAATTTTCTGGCATAAATTGTTCATTCCCCACAGTATGCCAAAGTCCCCGGACCACCCCTCTGGAAATACCGAGAATTCTGTGATACACTGATAAAAGTTTTGGTGCCATTGCCCTTTTCCCACTTCCGGAAGAAAGCAGGCGCATTTCAGTTCGATAAAAAGTGGAGGAAAATCATATGGAACAGGAGCAATTACAGGAAATTTTAAGTGCATTCGGTTTGCATTTTCAGAAAATCACCTCTTTTTTTGATACTTCTCACGGAAAAGAGGATCAGCGGCTCAATTATATTCTGGACGATACCTATGTTCTGAAAGTTCACTCCCAGCGCTCCATTTGGGAGGAACGATTGCAGCAGATCAGCCGCCTGATTGGGCGTTACCGCTCCATTGGGATCTATTGTCCCAGGCTGATTCCCACCTTAAAAGGCCCTCTTTCCTGTGCATATGCTCTGGACGGGGTTATGCACACCTGTTTTGTGGAAGAATATGCCATCTATCCCGTCTGCAACGAGGGTGTCCAGCTGGACCGCAAAGAGGTGGTTTCTCACCTTGGCGTTCTTGCGGCAAACTTTACAGGGGTAGACCTATCGGACAACTACGATATGTGGAGCCTGTTCGATCTGTCTCCTCTGGATGCTCCCTATGGTATGGATGAAAAGCAGTCCAATGCTGCAATGCTGACGGACGCCCTGGAACAGGCAGGGCTTTCATCCCTTGCGGAAAAGGTCCGTGTATTCAATGACACCATGCGCCAAGAGATCCGGAAAAGCTACCGAAGCCTTCCCCGGTGTGTCTATCAGGGAGACCTGAACAACAGCAATTATCTGCACAAGGATGGTCACTTTGCCGGCCTGATTGATTTCAATTTGTCCGGAACCGATGTAAATATCAACGAATTTGTCAACGAAACCAACTGGTTCCCCACCTCTGAGGAATTTGACTCCATGACCGTTCCGGAAATTCTGGACAGCATCCCCATTCGGCAGGCAGAAACCATGGAGGTCATTCTTGCCAACTACAGGCTCAATGACGCAGAGCGGCATTTTATGCCCTTCTACCGGGGAATTTGTGATCTGTTCCAGTATCCCAATGTGTGCATGATGATGGACTGGCTGAAGCATCCAGATCGCAGAGAAAAAACCGTTCAGCTCATTGAGGGGCTGCTGCGGCAGACAGACTGATCCCCTCCCCCGTCTGAATCCGTCCCGCACGGAAGAGGCCCCCTCCGTTTTAATAAACTGTCCCGGAATCTTCTGTTCATTCAGAAGGTTCCGGGACAGTTTTTAAGGAAACTCCTTTGCCGCAAGCTTGTCTTCGGTGGGAACGGCCCACTTTTGCGGCAGCCGGTTCTTTACAGGCGGATGCACTTTGTGGCGATATGTTCGCAAAACGCCTTGTCATGCTCCACGAACAAAATGGTGGGCCGATATTGGAGCAGCAATTCTTCCACCTGAATCCGTGAAATCACATCGATATAATTCATAGGTTCATCCCAGATGTGCAGATTGGCCGGCTGGCAGATGGATTTTGCCAGCAGCACTTTTTTCTTCTGCCCGGCACTGAGCAGAGACAGGTCCTTTTCCAGCTGGCTCTTGGACACATCCAGCTTCGCCAGTATGGCAAGCAGCAGGCTTTGCTCGATGCCGCTGTCCCGGGCAAATGCGGAGAATCGGCCCTTCAGCATGGAGGTGTCCTGACAGACATAGGAGATCTGCAAATGATTGGCCACAGATACCTCCCCGGTATGGGGCACCGGTTCGCCGCAGATCATCCGGATGATACTGGACTTTCCGCTGCCATTGGCTCCCTGCAAGGCAATGCGGTCCCCCTGCTCGATGGAAAAGTTAAGCCCCTGGAAGATCGGACTTTCCCCATAGGAAATGGATACATCCTTCAGGTGCACCAGGTGTCTGCTGTGAAAAGGGGTCTGAAAAATTTTCAGCACCTCACTGCGCTCAATGTTTTTCAGCAGCTTGGATTTTTCTTCCACCGCATTCTGCCGCCGCTGCCCAATGGCCTTGGATCTGGCCATGGTCCTCTGGGCCTTCGCCCCCTGATAGGCCCGGTCATTGGGCTGCTGATCGGAAGACGCTCCCAACTTGTGTCTCTCTGCCGTATCGGCCCACTGGGCCTTCTGGCGGGCACTCTCCTCCAACCGATGGATCTCCTTTTTCAGCTTCTCGTTTTCCGCCTGCTCAAAGGCATCCCGGCGGCATTTGTTTTCGTACCAGCTGGAAAAGGTCCCCCGCTGCACCTCAATGTTGGTCCTGTTGATGGATAGGATATGGTCCACACAGCCGTCCAGAAACGCCCGGTCATGAGATACCAGAATGAATCCCCGCTTGCTGTTCAGATACCGGCTGACGATCTCACGGCCCCGCAGGTCCAGATGGTTGGTAGGCTCGTCAATGAGCAGGAAGTGATTCTCCTTTAAAAACAGGACCGCCAGCATGAGCTTGGTCTGCTCGCCGTTGGACAGGGTCTCAAACGGATGGTACAGGAGCTCCTCGCCCATCTGCAAGGCATTCATTTCCCGCTGAAGCTGCCAGTACTGATATTCCGGGTAGATTTCCTCCACCACCTCTATGGCCGGGAGACTCCGGTCGTTCACTTGATAAGGAAAATAGGAAAATTCCACAGATGCCCCTATGTGCCCCCGGTATTCGTACTTCCCCAGGAGCAGGTTCAGAAAAGTGGTTTTCCCCCGGCCATTGCGGCCGGTAAAGCCCAGCTTCCAGTTGGTATCCAGCTGAAAGCTCACATCCTCAAAAATGGGTTCGTAGCTGCCGTCATAGGCAAAGGTTAAATGAGATACTTGAATCAGTGACAATGGTTTGCCCTCCAAATTACAAAAAATTGGCTGCAAGAAAGCAATTCTCGCAGCCAAACAACAGGGCATACTCCTCCCAATTTGGGTATGGATACACTGTCACAGCCAAAAGAATGAATACCTTCCTGCAAATGGGCATAGCAAAGCCAGCGACGAGATCCGTCGCTTTTTTCGGCTGCATTCGCCCAGGTTGTTAGCAAGAAGTAGAATTCATTCTCTCAGCTCCAATCTTTTTATTTTCTTTAGTATACCACCGGAACGGAACCTTTGTCAACAGCGATTTGAGGGTCGGTCAAGTCCCGCTTCCCTGATACGGATTCGCTCTGAAGACGCTCTTCATAATAGTGGGCCGTGGTGATCTTCCGAAATCCCACTTTCTTTGCAATGTCATGGGTGGTTTCATCATTGAAGAAGTACATGCTGTCTGCGCCTGTGTGTTTTGCTTCGTTGAGGGCCGAAATCAGCAGCTCCTCAATGATTCGGTCTGTGTCAGGTCCCGGCAGCACATCAATGCCAAAAATCTCAAGGTTTTTGCTGCCTTTTCCGTTATAATACAGGGCCCCCAAAACTTTGTCGTTTTCGGTGCAGGCATAAATGGCCCAGTCACTCAGAGCGTTTTCTATGCGGTCGCTGGTCCAGTACATTCCCCGCTCGTACAGCTCATGGATCTGTCGGAATGCGGAAAAATTGTGCTGCCCGATCCCTACCACACGGCCCGACGCTTTCTTTTCCTCATACGCTCCAAACACCAGCACATCCACGATCTCTTTTGACTTTTCCGCGTAGTCGTGTTTTTTCATAAAGGCCGCAATGTCTCGGTTCTCCTCTGGGAAATAGATGCTCCACAGATATCCGGGGTATTTCTGCTTCCAGTAGTCCAGAAGCTCCCCAAAGGCCTGGCCATAGTCCCTGGCAACGGACATATTGCACATCACAATATACTTTGCAGAAGGGATGGTAAAATAGTGGACCCAGCCCTCTGCCTTGCCTTCCCGCACGAACAGCAAGATCTCTTCGTTCTCTTTTTCCAGGCCCGCCCGGCTTCTGGCAATGAAATCCTCTTTGGTCTTGACGCCATCCGTATAGACCGGGAAACTGGTTTTCGACAAATCCTGAGACAGTCCGTATGTGAATTGCACGATTTCCTCAAACTCAGATGCTTCTATTTTCCTTAACATCCATGACCCCTCCAATCAGAATCAGCTCCATCAAAGGACAATGTCCGCCCGCAGAATGTCCCATGGGACCTTTCTCCCACGAGTTCATCCACGGCTATCATATCACCGCCGCCTCCCTGTGTCAATCAAGTGGCGTCTTTTGCGCTTTTGGGCCCTATTTCTAAAAATCCCCCCGGATCCGCGCCATTCCGGCGTTGGGATTCGGGGGGGATTTTGCATGGTGGTCAAGTGCCCGGCTTACTCCATCCGGTTCCAGTTTTCCATGTCGAAGATGTCATCATGCACGGAATACCACTGGCCAGGCAGGAAGGTGGTGCCATTGTTCACCGTAATGTCGTACTCTTCCGAGAAGAGGATGTGCTGCGCTTCGGCCGTTTTGGCATCACTATTGATGGGATTTCCCGTAAAGGGATTGAGGGGATTTTCAATCAGCCCATGGGTTGCCAGGGTGGGAACATCGCCGTTGGTCATGAAGGTACGGTCCGTGGTGAACTCCCGGCTGTTGAAGTCCTTGACCATTAGCAGAGGATTGAGAAGCATCAGGTCCACGGAGTCATACACCATATCGTCGAACTGCCCCAGGCCTCTGCCGTGGTCAGAGACAATGATGATCCTGGTGTTGTCATACACCCCGTTTTCACGGAGATAGTCCAGCCATCTGCCCAGCTGAAGCATTGCCGCCACATTGGCATGATAGTGGGTCACCTGATTTTCATTCTCCATTTTCAGCTGTCTGCCGTCCAGCACAAAGCGGTCAGCATGGTCGGCATCATACTGGGTATTGTCGATCTTGGCCGCAGGCTCATACTGGGGCTCTTGCAGCAGCATGGGCTCATGGGTGGTGTCATTACACATAATCAAGAAGGTGTTTTCTTCCTCCGAGGTGATTTCCGTAATGGCAGGCAGATTCCGCAGAACCTCATAGGCTTTCATAAATGCGCCGTTGATTCCGCTGGCTCTGGAGGTGCTGTGGGTCACCTGCACCGTGCCGGAGTCCTGCACATACACATCCGGTTCATTGTACAGGCCATCCTGATACAAAACCGACTGTGCACACACCGGAGCAATTCGGAACAGGCTGTAGCAGAAGAAATTCCGATTCAGCAGGGTCTGGATCTGCTTTGCCGTCTCCGCTTCGTTGTGGTCAAACTTGCCCAGGGTGATATAGGCATTGATATCCGGGTGGTCCTCATAAATGGACAGATCCGGAATCCAGCGATATCCCGCATAGGCAGGGTCGCACACGGTGACCTTATAATCATGCTCGTCAAACAATACCGGCATGACCCGCAGCGCCTCATTGTGCTTGTCCGCCAGGAGCATATCGTCACGCTTGTTCATTTCCTCCGGGGTATATTGATATCCCCCAAACACGGCAGGAACACCGAAATTGGTTGTAATGCCAAAGGAAATCGTATTGGGATAGTAGGTAAAGCCTGCAAACTGTTCTTTCAGCTCCGGCTTTTCGTTGAAGATATAGGGAATATGTCCACCGATGGCCCGATCCATCATAAGGACCACCACATTTTTGCCGGTTTTGCTCAGGGGAATTTTGGCCTGCTCCTGGTGGGAGGTTTCCAGATTCCGGGTCACCTCCCCGGACACGGAATGAATCGCCTGCACATTGATGACAGACATCCCCAGCATGGCGATCCCCGCCGCAAGATACACCACTTTCACCAGCTCAAACTTCTTTTTCCAGATGAGATACAGGAGCCCGATCACCGCCACAAGAATCAGCAGGTTCAGCAGCTGGGTCTTGCCGGCAAATGCCGGGGTAATATCATACTTGAGAGTGGGCGACAGATTGCCGTAATCCGTTCCGAAGAACATATAGTTCACAACGGCTATGCCGGACAGGAGCCACATTCCCAGCCCCATGGTCTTTTTTCCGGCGGGATTGGCCAGCATGTAGAAAATGCCGAACCAGACAATGAAGGTGCCTGCCGCCAGCAAAAGCGCATTGAGCACATACAGCAGAGGACTGCTCATGGTCACGGTGCTGATAAACTCTTCCGGGGAGGCCTTGATGACTGCGGAAGGAATCAGCAGGCCCGTCACAATGGTGGTGAACACGCAGCCTGCATAAAAGGCAAATCGATTGCCCTTGGTCATGGTGACTGTCTTTTTCTGTCTCTTCTTTCCCACAAAACAGGCCGCCAGAGGAAGCTGAAGCAGCACAGCCAGGGCAATCACCGCCGCCTGACGATGGACCGTGGGCATGGGGAACCAAAACAGCACCCCTGCCAGCAGCCCTGCTCCCACCGCGCTGGACAGGATTCCCAGTACGAACTTGGGATTTTTCAGCTTGTAGAACACATTCTTCACCAGAGAGAACAGGTTGTTGAGGGTCCAGTAGAACACCAGACCGGAGGGGGATTCATACAGCAGCACCAGGAAAATCAGTGCCATGCCGTACAGCTGGATTTTGCTTTTCAGAGGAAAGCCCTTGGTATAAATAACGCCGGAAATCAGATTGATTGCCGTCATAAGAATGGGCAGAACATGAATGGTGATGCCTGCGATGACCAGCATGGAATCCGGAGCACCCAGATCCTTGATGGGCCCGAAGGATACCCCCTGCAGCAGCTGCAGCCGGGAGAGGAAATTGTAGGCCGCCATAAAGAAGGGCACTTCCAGCAGCAAAGACAGAGAGCCTTTCAGGGCATCCGTTGGCTTGTAGTTGTTTTGACGGTAGTAGGTTTGCAGCATCATGAACCGCTCGTCACCCTTAAAATTCTTCTTGATGTGGGTGACCCAGTGGTTGAGCTTGGCTTCGGTTTCCCGGGCCTCCTCCTGCATGGCATCTGCCCGCTTGTACAGAGGGAGGACCAGGAAATTCACTGCCAGGCTCAGAAAGATGATAGCCAGGCCGGGGTTGTCGATCACACGGTTTGCAAAGGAAAAAATCACCTCAAACAGCAATTCCAGTGGCCCGATCAGCAGATGATACAGCGCAGATAATATGGACATTTCATTCTCCTTTAAACATTCTCTTTGGATTCCGCAGCGGTAAGCTCCTGATATTTTTTCATCAGGTAATCCACCGTCCGGGAAGCGGACTGCCCCATATGCTCCCAGGTCTCTTTTCTGGCCTGCTCTCTGCCTGCACGGTATTTGGGGTCATTCATGCAGCTGTCAATCACATCCTGAATGGAATGGAAGTTCTCCTTTGTAAGCTGCTGACCGATTTTAGGCAGGATCGAGAAGGTCCACATCTCCTGATCCAGCCAGCATGCATCATAAGGCCCCTTGTCAAAGGAGGTGTCCGCATAAATAATGGGCTTATCAAACACCAGGGAGAAGTCAAACAGAACACCGGAGAAGTCAGAAATCAGGATGTCGGAACGCCGCAGCACCTCAAAATTGTCGTTGTCCCGATTCCATTCCAGCTGTTCGCTGTTTGGATACTGCTTCATAAGCCCATCCAGCAATTCCTTTTCCGAGGTATAGGACTGGGGGTGGGGTCTCACAACAATGTGATAGCCGGTTTTCAGCAGGGCCTCGATCATTTCGGCACCATAGCGGTTGAAGATACTGCTGGGGCCCCAGGAAGGTGCCAGCAGCACCGTTGTCTCGTGCCGGGGCAGAGGCGGGGCGCACTCCAGGCGTTTCTTCATTTCATCCAGGTAGGGCACGCCTACAATTTCCAGTTCCTTTTCCGGCAGGTTCCGAAGTTTTTCCAGCTGTCTCACCTGCTCCACCTGATACTGGCCGGAAAGGAACACCGTGTCAAAATAGTCGATGCCAAACATCCGGTACGCCGTGATATCGCTGGGTGCATGGGGGATGTGTGCATACCACTTCACATCCTTGGATCGTCTCCATTGGTACACATCCAGACCCGGCGTACTGGAAAGCACCACATCTGCTTTCATTAAATTGAGCTTTGCAAAGGCCTTGTTGCCTTCTCCAATAAACTCGCACTTGACATGCTCAAACTTCCGGTTGAGAGCGGGGTCGTCCGCAGAGGCCGTCATATACACCACGGTCTGGCCCCGGCGCTCAAACTCCTCACAGATGGGCTCAAACACATTCCAGTAGCGCTTGCTGTCGGTAAAAATTGCAAAGGGGATTTCGTTTGCATTTCCCTTCTCCTTGGAGCCGCCGCTGAGCAAAAAGCGAAGCTTCACCACAACATTTCTCAGTGCATAGATTGCGGCACCCAGCACGCCCACCAAAATGGTAAAGAGCATACTTCCGGTACCCGGGTCTATGTAAAATCGCATTTCTTATCTTCCCTTCTTATAAAACATTCGACGATGATTTTACCACGATTCTCCACTAATTGCAATAAAAAAGCCCTGCCGGAAAACATTTTCCGACAGGAACTTCTATTTTTCCCCTGTGTCATCCAGGGCGGTCCATTCTTTATTCAGGGTTTTACCGACTGGTGGGTTTGGTTTCTCCACAGACTTTTGCCGCATCTGTGGAAAAGCAAAGCGTTTTGATCTGCTTCAAGGGAAACGAGAAAATTCCCCCTTGAGAAAGCAGCACGCTGATTCCCACCCCCAGGCACAGCAGTCCGATTTTTCCGGGTCTTCCATAGGAAATCAGTAGATTCACGCCGCAGTAGCATTCCAAAAGCCGATACAAAACGGAATGCCAGAAATACACATCGATGGAGCGGGTACCCATGGTACTGAAAAGCCCAAGGTTCTTATCAGGCACCAGCCAGATCACCGCAAAGCACAGCACCGAGGAAATGCCATAGCACGCAAGCCGCACCACGGGTCCATAGGTCAGAAGCTCCCCGAAAAACGGATTTCTTCCCGTAAACAGATAGCGGTATTCGTAGAAATAATCCAGCTCATGTACGCACAAATATCCCCAGCACACCAGCACCAGCACAGCAGGAATCACCAGCCACCTGTGATTTTTCCTGCACTCTATGATCTTCTCTTCCCGCAGGATCATGCCGCTGAGATAAAATGGGAAAAAGGCAATGACTCTGGAAAGGTACAGATAATCTCCAATGGACTGGTCATATCCCGCAAAGCAGGCCAAAACCAGAGAAGCGCCCAGAAGGTATTTTTTGTTTTGATTCCGCAGCAAATACATGAGCCCTGTATAAGCCGCCAGCACAAACATAAACCAGGGAATTCCCCCATCGCTCAGCAGAGAAAAGCCGGGCGTCTGACCTGTGAGAACTGACAGCACCGCAAAGGCGATTTTCTGCAAAAATCCCACGCTGAGATAAAACAGGCATCTCTGTCCCACCGCCCGATTGCTGTGGAACAATCCGGAAACAAAGAGAAACAAAGGCATATGAAATGCATAAATGAACAAAAAGATGCTTTTAAACAGCTCAGACTGGTCTGTGAAGTTGTCCACCAGATGTCCAACCACAACCAGGGTAATCAGTAAAAATTTAATGTTGTCCCACAGGGCTGTTCGCTGTTTCAAGGTCATTCCTCCCCGGCATAGCATCGCCTGCCGCATTTTCCGTCTGCACCCTCGGATGCAGGTGACTCAGGTGCATAGCGTATCTTATTTTTTTACATTTGTCAATTACAAAAACTACTTTTTTACCAATATGCCGGGGTTTTTTGACAGAAAAAGATGCTGTCCCACAACGCCATGTGAGACAGCATCCGTTTTCCTTGTATCCTTCTGAGGGTTCCCCCTCAGAAGGAGTTTACTTTACTTGTAATAACGCATAACAACCGTTGCAGCCTGTGCACGGGTTGCAGCCTTTGCGGGATACAGGCGGCCGTCCATGCCCTCAATCAGGCCCTTTTCAATAGCCCAAGCCATGGATTCCTCTGCATACTCGTGAAGATCATTGGCATCCGGATACTGGTTCAGATCCGCAGCAGCGTTCACATCCTTGTTTTCCAGCTGTGCATAGCGATACAGGAATGTGACCATCTGCTCTCTGGTCACGGGATGGTTGGGAGCGAACAGGGTCTTGGTGACACCATCGGTGATGCCCTTGTCAGCAGCCCACAGGACTGCCTCAACATACCATCTGTTCTCGTCCACATCGGTGAAGGAATGCTCCATTCCGGTGACATCGGGGCTGCCGGCCATCCGGTACAGCATGGTAACCATCTGTGCACGGGTGATCTTTCCGTTGGGGTTGAAGAGGTTGTTTCCAATGCCTTCCATGATGCCCTTATTCAGGACGAAGTCCACACCCTCATGGTACCATCTGGACAGATCCAGATCCTTGAACTCCTTGGAGGGACACTTCTCCCCAAGCTGAATCTTCAGCTCTTCCTGTTCGCCCTTGCCCTTGTTCAGTTCCACATGATCCACGGTAACCGTGTTATAACCATGGGCCTGCTCTGCAAGCTCAAATGTCAGGGTAGCAGCGGCTGCATCCTCGCTGAGCTCCGCAGCGCTTGCATATGCCACCTCTACAGTACCCATTTCTTCGGCAGAAGCGAAGGCCTGGGTGTTGCCGTTGACGCTCACCAGATTGAGTTCGTCGGGATTATAGGAGATCTTTACGCGGCCGTTGGTTGCTGCTTCATGTGCGCTTACATTGACCGTAACCTGCTTGTTGTTTTCCTGTGCATCGCTGGTGGGTGTTACTTCACTTGTGGAATTGACACCGCCATCAGGAGTGATTTCAGGAGTCTCTACCTTCTGGAACTCTTTGTTCTCAGGTTCATGGACCGTCAGATTGGCGCCCAACTCATTAAGCACGCTGGCGGGTGCCTTTGCATCCAGCTGCATCAGGCCGCCAACAGGCCAAATGCCGTCGCCGAAGGTGCCCATGTTGTAGGTTCTTCTGCTGCCCATGAGATCCATAGCGTGCAGGGTCATATGGTTCTTTTCTCTGCTGAAAGCTGCCCAGTAGGCGTACTGGCCATCAAAATGCAGGGAGTTAAAGAAATGGGTATCGGTCTGGTAACCCATGTTACCCAACTCTGCACCAATTTCGTCATTGGTAACATAGTGCACGGTGTCATCGATCATCAGGAATCCAAACAGATAGACATAGCCATGGGAATCGACGATGACGAAGAAGTCCACCATAGTATCGACCCCTGTTGCCTCATCCTTGTAAGGAACAGAACCGAAGTAGCTGACACCCACAACATCAAAGAACCACATGTGGATAAAGTCCAGCATCTCGCCGGTATTCTTGTCTACAAAGAGGAGCTGAGGACCGAAAGCCACTGCCAGACATCCGCCCAGCATATTGGGAGCGTAAGCCATATCAAAGTAGCCCACTTCATCGCTTCCGCCGATCTTGGTGGTCTCGAAGGTCTTGGGGTCTACCTTGTACAGATCGGAAACCAGGGTGTTGGGGTCCATGGTTCCGGCGTAGATGGTGCCGTCCGGTGCAATGGCAGCAGAGCCCAGATCTTCCTTTGCGGGAGTGTCACAGATCTTCTTGTACTCAGGCAGGGTGTTGGGCTGGAACTCGCTCCACCAAACCTTGCCGTCATGATCCCACACCAAACCGTTTAACTTGGTGTCCAAATCCTTCAGTGTCAGAGTGATTTCGGCACTCTTGCTGGAATCCAGATTAGAGGTAGCGGTAATGGTAACTGTGCCGGCCTTCAGGGCCTTCACAACACCATTTTCGCCGACTGTGGCCAATGTGTCATCGGAGCTTTTCCAGCTGACTGTCTTGTCAGTTGCGTGCCAAGGCCAGACCTGACCAATCAGTTTCAGTTCCTGACCAACAATCAGCTCCTGCTGCTGAGAAGTGACGGTAACCTTTTCGATTGTGCTCTTGGGCTCAAACTGATTGCCCTTGCTGTTGGTACGGACATACAGGCCACCCATGCGGTCGGTATCCTTATACCAGTTCTGAGGAGTGCACTCGCCGGTGGTGTGGTCCACCAACAGCAAGCCTGCGGGATATGCCCAGTACAGCTTTCCAGCCTCGGAGTCCCAAGTGATGGAGCTGACAAAGGGCTCATTGAGGATCTGATAGAAGCCGGTCTTGCCCACCATCTTCATAGTAGGAGTCTCAGCAGTGATCTCCTCCAGAGTGAAAGTGTACAGAACGCCTTCCACAATATCGATGGTGTAGAAGTTGCCCTTGTCATCCACCGTCATGGTATGGCTCATCTCAGGCATTTCGCCCAGAACCTTCATGGTGCCCATGTGCATGTCGATGGAGCACAAGTAGGGCTTGGCCATCTCATTCTTCTTGGAGAAGAACTGGCCATACAGAGTATCATCTTTGGGACTATAAGCCAAGTCGTTGAAGTTTTCAATGTCCCACTCATTCTTGGGGTCCAGCTTGGCCAGATACTCAAAGTAGTTGAGATCCAACTCATCGGCTACATACAGCTCATTGGTTTCTGTAACTTCAAATACATGACCATCCACATACTCAGCAGCTCTGGGAGTGGCCTTATTGGGGCATGTACCCATAGCTTTGGTCCCTTCTTCGCTGAACTCACCGGAGCCGTCTGTGTCAAAACCTACATAGCCGGTAAATCCGTCGCCATTGGAGAAGGAGTAGTCAATGGCAGTGAAGTGAGGAGGCTCTTCCTGTACAACATCCAGGGTCACCTCATAGTTCTTCACATTCAATGCATAGTCGCAGACAGTAACCACGAACTTATTGCCTCTCAGGCCATCCAGATTCAGCTCGACTGTTACTTCCTGACCGGCTTCCTTCTGGTTGGGAGATGCGGCACGCAGCATCACATTGCCGGCACCATTCATAATGGCTACAGCAGCAACATGCTGGTTGTCCTTGGCGGTGACGCGCAGAGTGTTTTCCTTTCCATCGACCATCTTGATCTCACTGGCCTCAGGAGCAGTGTTATCGATGGTAATCTGAGTCTTGAGGAAGGCGCCGTCTTTCAGTGCGCCATAGTTAAAGGTCTTGTCCTCGTTGCGATAGAAATGAGGTGCGGCAGCCATAGTGATTTCTACCGTGGTGCCCTCAGGAAGCTTGTTGCCCTTGGCATCGGTGCCGTCCCAGTTGATCTTGGCAGACTCCAATGCCTTCATCCAGGCCCCATTGGCAGCAGCAAAGAATGCGGGGTCCAGATCGCCTACATCGATTTCCTTGTAGACCTCGCCGGTCTCCTTGTTGGTGACGGTGATTTTGCTTGCACCGGCATCCCGGATCAGGCAGAAATACTGATTGGTGATGGTGTTATTCTTCGTGTTGTTCATTGCGTTGCGGTACTGAAGGTACTCTTCATCCCGTGCAATGGGGTTACCGGCATAGACATACTCGCTTCCATCGCTGTAGTCAATGCCCAGGAAGTTGATCTGATTCTTATGAGCATCCGACAGATAAGAGGGCTGCTCCATGCCGCTCTTATATTCTGCATAGGAGCCCTTTTCGTACATAGACGGCTCGGACCAGTCGCCATAGTAAGCCAGAACGGGGATGGCGTGCTGGGTTCCCGTGGCGCCCTCTTCGTCTGCCAAACCATACACATTAACAAATGCCTGCACATAGCCGCCCTTGGGGTTATGCTGGTTCAGGTATTCCTTGGTCTCGTCGGAAAGCTTAATGGTAACCTCTACCTGCTTTTCTCCGCTGGCGGGCACATCCACACGGATGGCATCTTTCAGCTGTGCCAGAAGGTCGTGGGCGTCGTAGCTGTTGACGGTGCCGTCACCGTTCACATCTCCGTCAGCCTTCAGCTCGGACTCGTTGCCCAGCAGATACTCCAGCAGATAGTCCGCATCCAGCTCATTGGTCTTTCCGTCGCCGTTGAGGTCGTAATTGACACTGACATTCTCAATGGGCGTTCCGTCCACGGCGAAAACGGTTTCGCTGCCGGTGATGTGGGTCTGCTTATTCAGGAATTCATATCCGTCCTTCGCCTGTACATTCTGAAGGAACACATCGGCGTTGAGGGCGTACTCCTGCTCTGCCTCGGTCATGTTGTGGATGGTGAAGGAGAACTTGTATTCGCCGGTACGCTGGGGATCATGGCCCAGCTCAGCCTTTACCTTGCCGTCGGGCTGGCCGTCCACCATGATATAGGAATCGGCAGATACAACATCGTCGATTTTGGCCAGGCCTGCACCCTGATTCAGGATGGAGTAGTAGTTGCCGCCGGCAGCTTCCTCACGAAGAGGATCTGCAGTGGACATGAGAAGGCTCTGGGCCAGGACTCTGGGGGAAACATTCATTTTCTTGGCAAGACCGGTTTCACGGAAGTACTGTGCAGCCAGTGCGGTCATGCCGGTGATCTGAGGAGCTGCCATGGAGGTACCGGACATATATACATAGCGGTCCGTCTCTTTGACCTGGCCCTCTACAGAGTAGATCGCGCCGCCGGGGGCGGTAATCTCAGGCTTCATGCTGAGATCGCCGGGAACGCCCCAGGAGGAGAAGGCGCTCATGGTATACATGCCGTTGTGCATCACAGCTCCCTGTTGGGACTCAACCACAAGCTTGCCGGTATAGTAAGTGCGGCCATCTTCAGTTGTTTGAGCCTCGGAATGCTTCTTGATTGCATTGGCATCGGCCTTCAAAATACCCACGCAGGGCTGCGTGTGCTCATAACCGGTAAGATCCAGTCCGATAAAACCAGTGGTGTTGTTATAGATGACTGTGCCGGCAGCACCCAGAGAAGCAGCAGTGTTTGCCTTCTCTACAAAGCTGATGGTACCACGGGCGCAGAAAACGATCTTGTCTGTGAGGTCGATTCCAGCGTAATCTTCCTTTGCGCCGGGAGCATCCACAAAGACATACTCATATTCCTTGGTGTTTTCTCCGGCCAGCTCGCGGAAGGGGCGATTCTTATACTCATTCTTTTCACTGTAGGCGATCTTCTCGCCATCGACTGTAAAGTAGTAGTCATAGGTGCCGGCATTGTCTACAGACGCCACGGTGAAAGCGTTCTTGTAGGAGCCGGGGGAACCGGCGGTGTCAAAAGAGACATCGTCGCTGTAAAGGTTGCCCAGAGCAGTAGTGTCGGACCATGCACCGGAGTTACCTGCGGAAATGGACACGACAATGTCGGTTTTGGTCAGGTAATCCAGCAATTCTGCATAGGTGTCACTGTAGGGGCTACCGGCAGTGCTGGTGCCCAGAGACAGGTTCACCACATCACAGCCCAGCACGATGGCATCTTCAATGGCTGCCATATAGTCGGAATCGTAAGCACCGCCCTTGGCACCAAATACCTTCATGGTAATGAGCTGAGCATCGGGAGCCACGCCCACCATGTGAACCGCTTCGGCCGCATCTACAAAGGAATCCCCCTGCGGCACATAGCGGTTGGCCGTAGCAATACCTGCAACATGAGAGCCGTGAGCGCTCATCTCATCGTTATCATGGGTGAGTTCCAGATTGTTGTCCACATAGTTGTAACCATAGGACAGCTTTTCATTCATGTACAGATCAGAGGCCTTGACAGAAGGATTCTTTTCGTGGACATTCAGCTTGTCCAGGACCGCAGCGATCTGGGCCTCATCCATAAGATTCAGGCTCTTCTTATACTCTTCCACGGACATATTCTTCTCTTTTGCGTTCTGCTCCAGAGAATGAAGATATGCCTTGCTGTCAAAGGACTGATGATCCAGGTCCGTACCTGTATCCACAACGGCAATTCTGGAACCGGCACCGGTGTAGCCCTCTGCCCAGACAGGACCGCTGCCGATCATATTCCCGGAAGTGATCATATTGGGCTGAGCAGTGTCTCTGGTCGCCTGCTGGGGCTCATAGACTCGCTCCAGGATCACTTCTTTAACTCCGTCCATGGATTCCAGCTTTTCCAACTTTCCATAGGGCACATTGGCGGAAATCATGTTGCCCACCAAGGTCATGTTCCAGACCACATCCAGCTCATCGCCACCCAGAACCTGGGTGGAAATCTGCTGTTCCATGGTTTCCTGCTTTTCCAGCAGGGAATCACTGTAGCGAACGGCGGCAGCATTCTGGGCAATTCCAAGAACGGGATATCCCATCTGCACCGTAGGCTTGTCTTCCATTACGATGGAAACACGAACCATGTCGTTCTCACTGTGCTCAGGCTCCTTAGCGATCTGAGGGACTTTATTGTCGGACAGATCAAAAGAAACCTGCGTGTCGGTTTCTTTCCAGCTAAGACCGGATGCATTGACAGGGACCGCAAAGCCTGCGACCACGGCAAACACCAGAATCAGGGAAAGAAGCTGGGTAGCAAATTGTTTCTTCATTCTCAGTGCTCCTAACATTCTTTTTTCGCCTTTGTGGGGGCTTCCCATATATCAGTGGCAGTGCCACAAATATACACTTATCGTTTTATGCTGCTGCAGTTGTCTAAAGCGGTGGATATTTTCACCGCATTCGTGAAGTAAAGTGCTTGAATACTAGCTATTGTATACGATTTACACACTAAAATCAAGAGCTATTTTGTTATTTTTTACTATTTTTTATTATGCACACATGTGTATGCAGTATAGAAGCATTTATCCGCGCTACAGGGAGAAACCCTTTATCTTCTCTTCTTTATGACGAACTCGTTGGTTATTTCGCCCTTTTTCAAATCAGGTCTGCTGATACAAAGGGACTGCTCTCCTTTTTATGCATAAACGCCGGCTTTTGCCGGAGTCCACGCTCTGCACTGCGCCGCAGGCAGACCTTCCAAAATCTCAAAAATTTTCTCCACTTCCCGCACTTCCCCATAGCCCGGTCTGGGAAAAGTCTGGTTGAAGGTTGAAAAAGGAGCAAACCGATCTTATAATAGGAACGATCCTGTAGAAAGGCATAGCAAGGAAGTCCCTTCTTTCTGGCAGAGACTTTCGGAACACAACAATGAAACGGAAAAAAGTCAAAAAAATAATTAAAAACACGGGCATTACTGCTCTGCTGCTGGCAGGGGCCACAGCCCTGGGAATTCTATTGGGCTTTCAGCATCTCCAGCCGACCAATATTGTGGTAGTGTACATTCTTTCGGTCCTGCTCATTGCACGATTTACCGACGGCCATTTCTATGGCATCGCAGCGACGATTTTGTCCACCTTGATGTTTAATTGGTTCTTTACCGAGCCCTATTACACTCTGAAGGTCAGTGATCCTACCTATATCATTACCTTCTGCATTATGTCCGCCACTGCCATTACCACCAGCGCATTGACCACGAAGGTAAAGCAGGCCGCCACACAGGCCAGAGAGCGGGAAGCCGAAAGCAATGCCCTGTACCAGATGACCAACCACCTGACCGATGCCCAGAGCGTCCATGCCATTGCGGAAATCACCGTAAAAACCGTGAGCAAGATTTTTTCTACCAGTGCCGCCTGTATTTGTTTTGACGAAAGCGGGGTTCCCGAGCCCGGTTTCATCCAGCATAAAAAAGACGGGACCCTGATTCACCGGGAGCTGGACCGTCCCACCGAGCTGCAAAAGCGAATAGAGGGACTGCACGCCCCCTATGACATCGGCCCGGAGTTCTGTGACTTTCCCATTTACGGAACCGATGCCATTCTGGCAGTGCTGCGTATTCCCAAAGAAGACGCCGAACAGATCGGAGAGTCCCATACACGGCTGCTGCACTCCATTATCGAAAGCACCGCCCTGGCCATGGAGCGTTTTGAAAGCCTGCAGACCCAGGCAAAAATCCGGGAAGAAGCCATGCAGGAGCATTACAGAGGAAATCTTTTACGGGCCATTTCCCACGATCTTCGCACCCCTCTGTCCGGCATTATGGGAACCAGCGAAATGATTATGGACATGACCCCTAAAAAAGATCTTCGCTATGAGCTGGCCAAAGGCATTTATAAAGATGCGGACTGGCTCCATTCTCTGGTGGAAAACATTCTCAATCTCACCAGGCTGCAAGACGGTGGTTTTGCCCTGTATAAAGAGCTGGAAGCGGTGGAAGAGGTGGTGGGCGTTGCGGTGAAGGTCATCGAAAAGAGATTCCCCCAGCGTGAAATCACTCTGTCCATGCCGGATATGATCCTTATGGTGCCCATGGATGCAAGGCTCATCAGCCAGGTCCTGGTAAACCTTTTGGACAACGCAGTAAAACACACCCCGGATCACGAAGAGATCCGTCTTTCCGTCAGCAGGGATTCTCGGGCGAATCTGGCCGTCTTTGTTGTGGAGGACAACGGAAGAGGCATTCCTGAGGCAGATCTTCCCTATATTTTCCAGCAGTTCTACACCACCCGGGGAAAAAGCGCCGATGCCCAGCGGGGCGTTGGTCTGGGGCTTTCCATTTGCCAGTCCATTGTACAGGCACATGGCGGACAGATTTCTGCCGAAAACAAACATGGCCATGGTGCAAAATTTACTTTTACATTGCCTTTGGAGGAACAAGTCCATGATAAAACATAATGAAACCATCCTGGTTGTGGAGGACGACTCCCAGATCCGAAACTATATCTCCTACATTCTGAAGCAGGAAGGCTTTCCGTATTTCACAACAGGAACCGCACAGGGGGCTTTGTCCACCCTGGTTTCCCAGAGGATCGATGTCATGCTCCTGGATCTGGGACTTCCCGATTTTGACGGCATGGATGTCATCGCAAAGGTCCGGGAGTGGTCAGAGATGCCCATCATCGTGGTATCTGCCCGTGACCAGGACAAAGAAAAGGCCGCAGCCCTGGACGCAGGGGCGGATGATTATCTGTGCAAGCCCTTCTCTGCCACGGAGCTTCTGGCACGGATCCGCGTATCCATCCGCCATCTGTACAAATCCAGAAGGGAGCAGGTGCAGCCCGTCCTTTCCGTGGGAGATCTTTCTATTGACCTTGACAAGCATCAGGTCTTTATAAAGGCCGAACCCCTCCATGTTACCCCCATGGAATACAGCCTTCTGACCTTGTTTTTCAAAAATATGGGCAAGGTACTTACCACACAGTATCTCATCAAAGAGGTATACGGAATCGGCTATGGAACAGATACCCAGGCCCTCAGAGCCCTGATGGCGGGTCTGAGGCGAAAAATCGAGCCCATCCCCGCAAAGCCCCGGTATATCCTCACAGAGATCGGTGTGGGATATCGCCTGGTGGATGAATAATTTCCGGAGAAACGCCCCGTTTCGGCATAACCGAAGCGGGGCGTTTGTATTTCCTCACAGGATTTTAACATGGGGCTTCGCTCTCTCACACCACACTCACACGAAAAGAAGTAGGATAAGGGCACAACAAAGGAACCGATGTGACACAGAGAAATCCGATGAACGAAAAACTCCATGGGTTTGATTGTCACACCCTGGACCAAAGCCAATTCCCTTATGAAGGAGGTTGTATCTATGAATACAGCTGTTATGATGGATCAGGAACAGGCGCTGCACCAGCTGTGCTGCACCGTCCGGACTCTGGTGATGACCGGAGAATATCATAAGTGCACCAATCTGATTACCAAGGCGATGGGAGCGTTTCCCCATAATCCGGAACCCCACAATCTGCTGGGCATTGTTCTGGAGCATGAAGGCGACCACTGCATGGCAATGAAGCATTTTCGTGCCGCCTGGGCGTTGGACCCCGCATACGCCCCTGCCAATCAGAATCTCACTCATTACGGCACCTTTTATTCCAACGGCAAATGTGCCTACGAAGAAAGCGACTGCACCGCGAAGGCGCCCGATCGCTACGAAGTCCGATACGACGAGCATGGTGTGGGCCATGTGATCAGGAGGAGAAAGTAATGATTAAAATGAATTTCTTTGAGACCAAAAAGCCGGATGCCTATACCATCATTGTGGGATGCGGCAGACTGGGCGCCAATCTTGCCAACACTCTGTCGGATGCAGGGCGCAATGTACTGATTCTGGATCAGAACAATGATTCCTTTCGGCGGCTGTCTTCCAGCTTTGGAGGGCTGTCCGTTGTAGGTGACGGCACGGATTTTCAGACCCTGAAGGAAGCTGAAATCGACAAAGCCTGCGTGGTAGTTGCGGTGACAAACAACGATAACACCAATATCATGGTTGCCCAGATTGCCCGGGATATGTTCCATGTGGATCATGTCATTGCAAGGCTCTATGACCCGGAGCGTGAATGTGTCTATCGGGAATTCGGCATCGATACCATCTGCCCCGCCGTTCTGTCTGTGAAAGAAATCGACAAGTTCCTGGGAGACCTCCACCGGAACAGCCAGGATTTGAAGGAGATGCGGGCATGAAAAAAAGAATATTGTTGATCGGCGGACGGAACAAGGCCAAATCTTTGGCCTTGTCTTTGCTGAGTCAGGGGTACAAAGTGACCGCCGTGAATGAGAATCGGGAAGACTGCATGAAGCTGGCCGAGATCGAGGGCCTTACCGTGATTTACGGAGACGGCACCAAGCCCTTTATTCTGGACGAGGCAGAGGCCGCAGAGTGTGACATCTCCATTGCTCTTACCTCCAAAGACGAGGACAATCTGGTGGCCAGCCAGCTTTGCAAAAAGCGATTTCATGTAAAAAAGACGGTCTGCCTGGTTTCCGATCCCCAAAAGACCGAGTTCTTTTATAAAATGGGTGTGGACAGCGTAGTCTGCGCCATTTCTGCCATTACCGGCATCATTGAGCAGCAGGCCTTCATTGATGAGATGACCAACATTATTTCCATTGGTACCGGCCGGATCCGGATCGTTGAGATTGCCATTTCCTCAGAGTCTCCCGCCGCCGGAAAGAAGCTGTGGGAAATCACCCTGAGCAAAGATGTGATTGTGGGATGCATTCTCCGGGGCGACAGCACCCTCATCCCCCGTGGTGACACCAGGATCCTTGCCGGGGACACCTTGGTAGTCATCTCCAGCAACGGTCAGGAAATTGCGGCCGTGAAAGAATTGACCGGGAGGTAGCTTCTTGTGAAAAAGATTCTTTCCGATTGTTCCAGCGTGGGCAAGCTGATGTGCCTCATCGGCCTGTTCGTGCTGGCCCCCATTCTGATCCTGCCCTGGTACCCCCAGGATACACAATATACCCTGTCGTTCCTCATTCCCGGCGGCGGCTCTTTGCTTCTGGGTCTGCTGATCTGCATATTGGGAAAGCGGGACACGGAGGATGCATTTCACTGGCGTGCCTCTGTCCGGAAATCCAGTCTGACGGTTCTGTTTGCCTGGGCCTGGGGCGTACTCATCGGCGCACTGCCCTTTGTGATCGGAAACCAGCTGACCATGGTGCAGGCCCTGTTTGAGGCCGTCAGCGGCTGGACCACAACCGGTCTTTCTGCCATGGATGTGAGCATCACCCCCATGATCTACCTCTTTCACCGCAGCTTTATGCAGTATTGCGGCGGTCTTGGCTTCATCATGATGATGATTATTCTGATTTCCAACAAGCAGTCCATGAACCTATACAGTGCCGAAGGCCATCCTGACAAGATCATGCCCAATATCAAAAAGACGGCGCAGGCAATTTTTATCATCTATAATATCTGCCTTGTACTGGGCACCATTGCCTATCGCATTGCCGGTATGACCTGGTTTGACAGCATTTGCCACAGTATGTGTTCCCTGTCCACCGGCGGCTTTTCCACGAAGCTCAACAGCATTGGGGAATACAACAGCCTTTCCATTGAAATTATCACCATTGTATTGATGCTGATCGGTACCACCAACTTTGCCGCCCTCATTCTGCTGGCGAAGGGAAAGGTCAAGTCCTTCTTCCGTGTGAGCGAAGTCAAGTTCATGTTTCTCCTGCTGGCCATTTTCATTCCCATTACCGCCCTGTCCCTGGCGGACGGGTTGGGAATCAGCTTTTTTGAGGGCCTGAGAAAATCCTCCTTTGATGTGGTTTCCGCCCTTTCCACTTCCGGATACTCTACCATGAGCTATGCCGAATGGCCCCACTTTGCAATCGGTGTGCTGATTCTCATGATGATCATTGGCGGCGGCATCGGTTCCACCGCCGGCGGCATCAAGATTTCCAGAGTGTATCTGGCCCTGCGGCTTGCCGCCATCAATATCCGGAAAAAGCTCTCCCCTTCCAGAAATATTGAAGCTCCTCACTACATCAAGGCGCAGGGCAAGTTCCCCATCGACAAGGAACTGGCCGAGGACACCACCAGCTTCATTATTACCTATCTTGTGATCTACATTGCCGGTTCCTTGCTGCTGACCGTGACTGCAAACTGCACCCTCACGGAAGCAATGTTCGATTTCGCCTCCTCCATCAGCACCGTTGGCCTGTCCATCGGCATTACCAACCCCATGACCAACAACGCCACCTTGATTGTGGAAATGATCGGCATGATGCTGGGACGGCTGGAAATTTTCATTGTGCTGATCGGCTTCTCCTCCGGCTTTGGAATCATCAAGGATTTCTTCACCGGAAAGAAGCATTAAGCGTCAACGCCGTGCAGGGCTTTCCTCCATAGCCAGAGAACGGCGCAGGGCCGCCTGCACATAGGATTGCACGACACATCCGAAGCATAACGCCGCCAGAATCGGGAGATGTTCCGATTCTGGCGGCGTTTGTGACTGTCTGTCCCTGTTCTGTTGTAGCAGCATGTGCATTTTGCAGCAGACTTCCCCGCAATATGGGCCGTCTCCTGCTTTTTGGGCCTCACTCTTCACGGAAAGAGGTGCTCATGGCATATTGATTTGCGTTTCTTATGACCACCCGATCTCCCACATGGAGCTGGTCCTTTTGCAGGCCTCTCAGTCCCAGGCCCATGATGGTATAGATGTTTTCAATGGTCAAAGAAAAATCTTCTGTCATAAGCCGCTGTATTTGCAGGCGGTTCATGTATTGTTCTACGCTGTCAGAAGACGGGGCTGCGGTTGCTCTTTCCTTTTTACGAAACGGCCACATAGGATCACCCTCCATATTTTTATGTTTCCTTGTGTGATGGATCCGGCAGACGCATCCGCTCCACACTGATGATACTACGAAGAACTTAAAAATTCTACATATTTATTCAACAAAGGGTTGACACGGCATTGCTAAAGTGCTATCATATCTGGGAATTGAATCGCTTAGATAGAGGCGCGGTGCTTATCAGTACCAAATAACAAGGCCAGGCAGCCGTTATTTGGGAAAGGAAACGCCGCCGAAGTGGGAGAACTGGTTGCCTGCCTTTCCCCGCTGGGTCGTCAGAGAAGATCTGCCGGACTGTCACAAGTGTTTTGTGAAGCGCTATCGATGGCTGTTCGGACTGTCTTTTTTCCTGAGATTTTCCGTATTTCCATGGACCGCTTACCAAAGCGGTTCATTTTTTATTCTCCGATGTATTGTTATGCATCAGAAATACATTTTGGAAAGGTGAAATCCCATGAAAAAGTTCTTGACCCTCCTGTTGTCCCTGGCCGTGCTGCTGTCTATGGCCGGCTGTATCAGCTCCAATGCAGATCCCGCTCCCGGCGGTTCTTCCTCCACCGCCCCTTCCCGGAAAGAAGGGCCTGTGATTGCAGGCTTGGAAGACGGCGTTCTCACCGTGGGCATGGAATGTGCCTATGCCCCCTACAACTGGACCCAGACCAACGACGCCAACGGTGCCGTTCCCATCTCCAATGTCCCCGGCGCCTATGCAAACGGCTATGATGTGATGATCGCAAAAAAGATCTGCGAGGCCAACGGCTGGGAATTGGAGATTGTCTCCAGCGCCTGGGACTCTCTGGGGCCCGGGGTGCAGTCCGGCACCATGGATGCCAACATTGCAGGCCAGTCCATGACCGCCGAACGAATGGCGGAGGTCACCATGGCAGGCCCCTACTACTATGCAACCATCGTCTGCGTCACCAGAAAGGACAGTCCCTATGCCTCTGCCAAGGGCATTGCCGACCTGGCAGGGGGCAAGTGCACCGCCCAGTCCGGCACCATTTGGTATGACTCCTGTCTGGGACAGATTCCCAATGCACAAATCCTGGCACCCGCAGAAACCGCTCCTTCCATGCTCATGGCCTTGCAGACCGGCAATGTAGACTTTATCTGCACCGACCTTCCCACCGCCATGGGTGCCGTGGCAAAGGACGACAGCCTGACCATTCTGAATTTCTCCGGCACCGAGGGGGATTTTCAGTTTGCATCCGAAGAAGAGCGAGCGGAAAATGTGAACATCGGCATTTCTGTCAAAAAAGACAACCTTGCCCTGAAGGAAGCCATGGAACAGGCTCTGGCAGACATGACTGCCGAGGATTTCAATGCCCTTATGAACCAGGCCATTGCCATTCAGCCTCAGATTTAAGGGGGATGGATTCCAATGGATCAGCTTGTAAAAATCGGAAACGATATGGTTCTGCTCTGGAACAATTATTCCGGCATGTACCTGAACGGAATCAAAAGCACCCTGCTTCTGGCCCTGATTGCCACCGCCATCGGCTGCGTCATCGGCTTTGTCTGCGGCATTCTCAACACCATCCCATGCAGCAAAAATGACCCGCTTCCCAAGCGCTTCCTTCTGAAGCTGGTGCGGGCCGTGGTGCGGATCTATGTGGAGGTATTTCGGGGCACCCCCATGGTGCTCCAGGCCGTGTTCATCTATTACGGTCTTCCCTATTTTTCCGGCAATACCCTGCGCTTCAGCAATATGTGGGCCGCTGCCATTCTGGTGGTCTCCGTCAACACCGGCGCATACATGGCCGAATCCGTCCGAGGCGGCATCATCTCCATTGATCCCGGCCAGACGGAGGGGGCAAAAGCCCTGGGCATGACCCATGTGCAGACCATGACCCGTGTGATCCTTCCCCAGGCTCTGCGCAACATCATGCCCCAGATCGGCAACAACTTTATTATCAATGTGAAGGATACCTCGGTCATGTTCATCATCGGCTTTACCGAGTTCTTCTCCGCCCACCGCTACATTACCGGCATCAACAATCTGTATTTTCCCTCTGCGGCCATCGAAATGGCAGGCTATCTGATTATGACCCTGTCCGCCTCCCTGCTGCTGCGCTGGGTGGAAAAAAGAATGGACGGCAGCGACAGCTATGAGCTGGTCCAAGCCGATCAGCTCACCATGGCAGCCGGCACCTACAGTCATCCCAACCACGGCTCTCCCTACGACGAGCACCACAAGGAACACACCACAGGAGGCTGCTGATATGAACGAACCAATTTTACAGATCCACCACCTGTCCAAATCCTTTGGACGCCATCAGGTGCTGCAAGACATTGACTTTTCCGTGAACAAGGGCGATGTGATCTCCATCATTGGTGCCTCCGGCTCCGGCAAAAGCACCCTTCTGCGCTGCATCAACATTCTGGAGGTCCCCTCCTCCGGCCAGATCCTCCACCACGGAAAGGATGTGGCCCAGCACGGCAGCAAGACCGCCGCCTACCGCTCCAAGGTGGGTATGGTGTTTCAGTCCTTCAACCTCTTTTCCCACATGACCGTCCTGCAAAACTGCATGGTAGGACAGATTCAGGTATTGAAACGGACCAAGGCCGAAGCGCAGAAGCACGCCATGTACTATATGGAAAAGGTGGGCATGGCTCCCTATATCAACGCCAGACCCCGGCAGCTGTCCGGCGGTCAAAAGCAGCGTGTGGCCATTGCCAGAGCCTTGGCCATGGATCCCGAGGTACTGCTGTTTGACGAGCCCACCTCGGCCCTGGACCCGGAAATGGTGGGAGAAGTTCTGTCCGTCATGCAGGACCTGGCCCAGGAGGGCATGACCATGCTGGTGGTGACCCACGAAATGGCATTCGCCCGGGATGTAAGCAATCGGGTCGTGTTCATGCACAACGGGATCATCTGTGAAGAGGGTTCCCCCACGGAACTGTTCTCCCATCCCCAAAAGCAGGAAACCAAAGAGTTTTTGGCCCGCTTCCGAAGAAGCTGAGAAAAAAGATCTTTGGCGCACAAGCTGTCTGATTTTTTATCAGGCAGCTTGTATTTCTTTGCGCCATGCAAAAACCGCCGGCTCTGTTCTCTGAGCCGGCGGTTTTGCCTATACTATATAACAAAGGATCTCAAATTTATTTGTCGATCTTGCAGGCAGACACAATATCCGCCACAAAATTGGTACAGCCCACGCTGTTGTCCTCCCGGCGGCGGTAAATCAGGGTCTGTTCCGTCAGCTCGGGGATGTCGTCCACCTCTCCTCTTGCAAAGGCGTCCATCTTTTCCCCGGCGGTGAGAAGTCTGGCTCTCACTGCACCCAGGCGGCCTTCGATGATCTCAAAGCCCTGGGGCTTGTTGGTGGTCTCCCACATTCTGCGCCAGTATCCCCGCAGCTGATCCATCGCCTCAGCGGCGGCGGGCATCCCGGCAGCCAGGGCAGCGGCGGCAGTACGGTCTGCGTTGCGGACTGCCTGCGCTGCATGTTCGTGCCAGTGGCACTTGAGCTTCAGCGCCTTTGCCAGAGCGGCATAGAACCCAAAGAGCCAGGCAAATTCGGGGTTTTCCTCCGTGTATCGACCAAAGCGGGTTTCCAGCTCTGCATAGTGAGCTTCCAGCTCAAAAATCTCCATGTCCTTTTCAAACAGCTGCACCAGAGGGTCCTGATAGAGCATGATCTTCACCGCATTGGCCGGGTCATTGGGCCGGGAATTCATCCCCGCACAGTGATTGAAGTCGGACAAATCCAAAAAGGCCTGAGGATCTGCCCCGCAGCACCGGACAAACCGCTGACGAAGGGTGTCTTCGTCATATGCTCCCTGATAGGTGAATTCGCCGTACATCTGCAAGCCAAGCAGCGCCGTGGCAAAATTGGTTTCGGCACCGTCATCGCCCCAGGCTGTGGCCAAAACCAGAGGGATCCCCTTTTTCTTGCAGGCGTTCAGTCCTGCCACCGTATTGGTGATGGTGGTCTCGTAGCTGGGAGCAATGCCGCACCAGGTCCAGATGCCTCCTGCAAACACCGTGGGTGCCGGGAACATAGCATGCTTGCGCAGAGCCTCCAGATAGGCCTCCTCTTTGGCCTGATAGTAATCCCAATACATGAGGGTCACGCCGGGCACCACTGCATCAATGGCGCTCTGGGAGGGATCTCCCGGGGTATGATAGTTGTGGCCATCCAGGGCAAAATACATGTCGCTCCACATTATGGGGTCCAGACCATACTTTTCGGTGATTTCCAGCACCCGCTTCAGGTGGCGGAACATGATCTTGTGGGGCTCCTCATAGCCAAAGCGATAGTAGTGCTTGCCCAGGCCCAGGCCGTGGGCCTCATCCATGCCGATGTGGATTCTTCTGGAGCGATAGGGAGCAATGGCAGCCCGGATCAGCTGATCCAGGAACTCATAGGTCTCCTCCAGATCGGGCATAATCACTTCGTCATCCTCTTGCAGGTGGGACAGTGCGGGCCAGTGCAGCGCACGGTTCAGATGCCCCAGGGTCTGGATGCAGGGGCACAGCTCAATGCCGAAACGGTCCGCATAGTCATCCAGCTGACGCAGCTCTTCCATGGTGTAGCGGCCCCGCTTGTACCCAAAATAGGGCTGACCGGGGACCTCGTAGGTATCCTCCGTATACATCATGCCCAGGTTCAGGCCCATCAGCGCCATTTTCCGCAGGAAGAAGCGAATGGCCTCAGGGGTCAGCACCGCATTGCGGGATACATCGAACATAATGCCCACGGTTTTGAAACAGGGGGTCTGCCGGATCTTGCAGGGCTTCAGGGGAAGCGGGATCAGGCTCAACGCTCTGTAAAACTGCACAGGCTCTGCCCAGGTGATGGTAACGGCCGTTCCGTCGCTGTGTACCTCCAGATGGTCACCGGCCACACCCTCAACGGAGATACCGGACTGGGAAACAGTCATGGAGAGGTCTTGTTCCAGCTCTGCCAGCGCTTCTTCCCATTGAGAAGGCAGGTGTCCATGGGGACGAATTGGTAAATTCATTTTCATTCTCCTTATGTCAGGAAATTACGAAACCATTATATCCTGTCCAACTGAAATTGGCAAGGAAAGGATTTTGATCTTTTCCCTTAATTTTTTACGGACTTATCCCCTATCGGGGCTTCTCAAGGATCTCAAGCTGTGCTAGTATAAGACTGAACGATCTACCATTCCCAATCCAAACGAGAAGCACCATGCCGTAGGGGTACCGGCATGGTGCTTCTTGTCATGGAAAAGAGGGTTTCGGAACCGGCTTAGAACGAAACGATCAGGCGCGCAGCGGCAGTAAATGCAATACAGATCACAATGCCCACCACCGTGGGGATCACTGCCGCCAGAGCCGTCCACTTCCAGCTTCCGGTTTCCTTGCGAATGGTCAGCAGCGTTGTGGAGCAGGGCCAGTGGTTCAGGGAAAACAGCATGGTGCTCACGGCGGTGATCCAGGTCCAGCCGTTTTCCACAAAGAGGGTTTTCATCTGTGCCAGGCTGTCCAGCTCCAGGATGCTGCCCTGGGCCAGATAGGTCATAATGATAATGGGAATGACGATTTCATTGGCGGGGCAGCCCAGAATGAACGCCATCAGTATGACCCCATCCAGCCCCATGAGCCGGGCGAAGGGGTCCAGAAATGAGGCACAATGGTTTAAGATACTGACCCCATTCACGGAAACATTGGCCATCAGCCAGATTGCAAGGCCGGCCGGTGCAGCCACCACCACGGCCCGCCCCAGAACAAACAGGGTCCTGTCAAAAATGGAGCGGACAATGACCTTTCCAACCTGGGGCTTTCGGTATGGGGGAAGCTCCAGAGTAAAGGAGGAGGGCATCCCCTTGAGCAGTGTTTGGGAAAGGAGCTTTGTAATGCCGAAGGTAATCAGGACCCCTAGCACGATCACCGCTGTCAGAAGCAGTGCCGACAGAAGAGAGGAACCTGCGCCCCCGGCCGTGCCCACAAAAAACATGGTGATGATCGCAATGAGGGTGGGAAAGCGTCCGTTGCAGGGCACAAAGTTGTTGGTCAGGATGGCCAGCAGCCGTTCCCGGGGGGAGTCAATGATCCGGCACCCGATGATCCCGGCGGCATTGCAGCCAAATCCCATGCACATGCACAGGGCCTGCTTGCCGCATGCACAGCACCGCTTAAAGGGCCGATCCAGATTATAGGCCACCCGAGGCAGATAGCCGGCATCTTCCAAAAGCGTAAACAGCGGGAAGAAAATTGCCATCGGCGGCAGCATCACCGATACCACCCAGGCCAACACCCGATAGACCCCCAGTACCAGGGCCCCATGGAGCCACGCCGGTGCATGCAGATACAGAAACAGCTCTGTCAGTCTGTCCTGAATCCAGAACAAGCCGTCTGCCAGGAGCTGTGACGGATAGTTTGCCCCGGTAATGGTGAGCCAGAACACCCCTGCCAGCAGGGCGAGCATAACAGGATAGCCGGTGGCCTTGCTGGTGAGTATTTTGTCCAGAGTGCGGTCTGTCTTTGCGTATTGGCGATCTGCATACACGGTGACCCCCTGACACAGAGATTGAGCGCTTTGTACCAACGCAGAAACGATCAGATCTTTCAGCTGGTCCTCCCCGGTCACGCCGTATTGGGCCAGTTTCTCTTTTCCATGCTGAATCGCCTCCTGCAATTCCCTGTCTTGCAGGAAGTCCTCCCCCAGATAACTGTTGATCTCCCGAATCAAGGATTCATCCTGATCCAGCAGCTTGAGACTGAGCCATCTGCTGTTCAGCTTTCCACCGCTTTTTTCCTTCACCACAGGCTCCAGCAGGGAAATTGCATGCTCAATGCAGGTGGGATACTGCACCAGATAAGGACTTTGGGGCTTCCGATCCGTAACAACGCTGTCCAGGGTCTCCATAAGCGCATCCAAAGTTTTCTTTTTTCTGGCAGTGGTCCCAACCACCGGAACCCCCAGTCGCTTTGACAGCAGGGGCAAATTGAGTCTGATCTTCTTGCGCTTTGCCTCGTCCATGAGATTGGCGCAGACCACCACACGGTCAGAAAGTTCCATGGTCTGGAGCACCAGATTCAGATTCCTCTCCAAACAGGTTGCATCGCAGACCACCACAACCGCATCTGGCTTTCCAAAGCAGATAAAATTCCGTGCCACTTCTTCCTCCGCAGAATGGGCCATCAGGGAATAGGTACCGGGAATGTCCACCATTACATAGGTTTGATCCTTGGTTTCACAGTACCCCTGGGCATTTGTCACCGTTTTTCCCGGCCAGTTCCCGGTGTGCTGCTTCATCCCGGTAAGATGATTGAATACGGTGCTCTTTCCCACATTGGGATTCCCTGCCAAGGCTACGACCCGGTCGTCCGGAGTTCTTTTTTTGATGACCAGACCGGAATCCACCGCCTTGATTCCAACACTATGATTTGTCAGCCCCATTTTCTTGCCTCCCATCAGGCCAAGGAAACCAGGATCTTTTTGCAGTCCTCCGACCGAATGGCAATGACTGCCCCCCGAATGAGGAATGCCGACGGATCTCCTGAAGGGCTTCTGCCGATACATTCCACCTTGGTGTCCCGAATCAGGCCAATATCCAGAAGCCTGCGGCGCATACTGCCCGTAGACTGCAAATTATCCACCACGGCACACTGGCCGGGAGCAATTTTATCCAAAGAAATCAATTTTTTCATGGTTGGCACCTCTCTCACATAAAGATTAGGATAGGGAAACTTCTCAATCCCATGTTATTCCCTTTTGGCCCATGTGTGACTGTGTTTGCAGGCAAACCGAGTTTTCTTGCACCGGGGTCATGTCCCATGCCTGCCGTCGTTTGGCTCTATATGAATGGTAACCTCCGTATTGGCTCCAAAATGCTCTTTGAGAATGGCCTCCAGCCCATGGGACAAGGCATGGGCACAGCGCACGCTTTTCTGGGGGTCCACAATCACATGCAGATCGATGAACACATCCGGCGCTTTTCCCCGGCTGCGGATTTCATGGACATCATAAATACCGGGAACACACAGCAGCAGGTCCCTGACCTCGCTGCTGTCAACACAGGCGCTGTCCACCAAAACATCCACACAGGCTTTTATAATTTTCCATGCAGACGCCAGCACCGCAAGGGCCACCAGAATGGACATTGCCCCATCCAGCCATCCGGGAAGTCCCGCCTGAATCCCAAGCACGCCCATAAGGACAGCACCCGAAATCAGAAGATCCCCTCTGGTGTGCAGTGAATCCGCAATGAGAATGGTGCTGTTCAGTTTTTTCCCAAGGCGGAATTCCGTGATTGCCACGACCCCGTTCAGGGCCATAGTAAATACCATCAGCAGGACCTGCCCTGTATGCATAGTGAGCACAAGGGGCGTGGAAAAAGAAGTCACGGCGCCCGACAGGATCCGGACCGCCATCATGGCAAGCATCATTCCGATCAACAAGCTTGCCAGGATCTCATATTTACTGTGTCCATAGGGATGCTTCCGGTCCCGTGGCTTGGCGGCCAGCCAGATCCCGATGAGTCCCACAATGTTGGAGGCCCCGTCCGAAACGGAGTGGATGCCATCTGCCAGGACACTGCGGCTGTTCCACGCCGCTGCAATGCCGATCTTGATGAGTGCCGCTGCCAAATTGGCAGCCAGAATCCACCACAGCGTCATTTTTACCGTCTTATAGCTGCCACTGTACATCAAAAACGCCTCCAATCCCGGTTCTGCACCTTTCAGAAATTTTTTAGGAGCAGGAAACTTCTGTCCCCATTCTATTCGCCGCCCTGATCTTCGGTGCATAAACTTGTCAAAAGGAGATGAAATCCGTGAATGGTCCCGACAACTTCTATACCATGAAAGGCTATACGCTTTTATCGGACAATCAAATCACCAGTGCCATGGAGGACTATCTGGAGATGATTGCCCGTATTTTGCAAGAGGGAGACCCTGTAAGAGTCATCGACCTGTCCAGGCGGCTCCATGTGAAGGCCTCCTCCGCCTCAAAAATGGTGCAGCAGCTGGCCCGGGCCGGGTTGGTCCTGGCTCCCAAGTACGGCAGCATTGCGCTGACCGAAACAGGAGCGGCCTTGGGAGACTATCTGCTGTACCGCCACGATGTACTGCATCGCTTCTTGTGCCTTTTGAATCATTCCGGCGATGAATTGGAGCAGGTGGAAAAAATCGAGCATTTTTTCAACGATCATACCATCAAAAATCTGGACCAACTGAACCGGCAGCTTCAAAAAATGCTGTGACTTTTGGTTCCTGCGCCCGACGGCCCGGCCCTCATAAAGAATCAGGCAGGCTGCCCTCCCATCTTGTGGGAAAACAGTCTGCCTGTTCGTTGTCCTATGCCGCTTCCGTCAGGTTGGAAGCGCTGATCGGCGTTTCTTCCCCCCGTAGGGCCGGGGCGCAGAGGCGTTTTTCTTTTTTCACGGAAGTTACTGTTGGTCCTCTTTGATTACCTTGAGCAGGAGAGATTCCGCTTTCTGGGTCAGACCGTCCAGGGACAGGTCAATTTTCCCGAAGAACCAGTCCCGATAGAGACTGATGAGCCCTCCTGCACAAAACCGCATTTTCAGCACATACTGGTGGTGATCTCCGATGCCGAACTCGTTTTCATGCTGAAACAGGAAGTCCAGAACCAGAGCCACCAGCTGCTCTTCGATATGAATGGAGGCATTGGAGGTCAGGACCTTCCGATAGAAGTCCATATCAACCTCCAGCATCTGCTGAATCTGCACCAGAAGCGCGTGGGGAATCTCCATGCGGTCTCTGGACCCTTCAAATACATTCTCCCGGATATGAGAAAAGGTCTCATCGATGGCATGCCGAATCACATCGGGAACGTCCGTATAGTGGGCATAGAAGGTGCCGCGGCTGATATCCGCACGTCTCACCACATCCGTCACCGTGATCTTATCCACCTGCTTTTCCTGGAGCAGTTCCGCCAGCGCCATATTGATGAGCTTTCTGGAGCGAATTGCACTTCGATACTCTGCTTTTGCCATAATACTCCTCCTATCCGTGCAAAGCTGAACAAATATATATATTCTGTTCAAAATCAGAAAAATATTGAATCTTTGCTCATTGATTCGTTTTCCTATATCCATTATAATACAATCGTCAAACTCAATCAAGTGTGTAATTTTGAAAATGTGAACAATTTTGAAACAAGGAGGGCCCTATGAGCAAAAAGAGCGAAAACAGCGGCTTCATCACCAAGATTGCCGCCTTTATCGTAGATAAACGATATCTGTTTTTTCTGCTGTACATTTTCGCCTTTGTTTTCTGTCTGTTTTCCCAGAATTGGGTGGAGGTAGAAAACGATGTAACGACATATCTGCCGGAGGATACCGAAACCCGGCAAGGCATTGTCACCATGAACAACAACTTTACCACCTACGCCTCTGCCCGGATCATGGTATCGAACATTACCTATGAGAAGGCAGAAGAGATCCACGAAATGCTCCTGGATATTGAAGGCGTAGATCTGGTAAGCTTTGACGACACGGAAAATCACTACCGGGATGCCTGCGCTTTGTTTGATGTGAGTTTTTCCGGCGAGGCGCAGGACGAACTCTGTTTGCAGGCCATGAACACCATCTATGAAAAGCTGGATGGCTATGACCTGGCCGTGGACACCCCCATCGGATTTGATGAAACTGCCGAATTGGCCGAGGAAATGAACACCATTCTGGTGATTGCCGTGGTGATTATCCTGCTGGTCCTGACCCTGACCTCCCGGGCCTATGCGGAGGTCCCGGTGCTGCTCATTACCTTCGGCATGGCAGCCGTCCTCAACAAGGGCACCAACTACTTATGCGGCAAAATCAGCTTCATTTCCAATTCCGTCGCCGTGGTCCTGCAGCTGGCATTGGCCATTGACTACGCCATTATTCTGTGTCATCGGTTTTCCGACGAACACGAAACCATGAACGCCCGGGATGCCTGTATTGCGGCCCTGTCCAAGGCCATTCCGGAAATCAGTGCCTCCTCCCTCACCACCATCAGCGGCCTGATTGCCCTGTCCTTCATGAAATTCTCCATCGGCCTTGACATGGCAATCGTGCTGATTAAATCCATCTTTTTAAGCCTGCTGTCCGTGTTCACCCTGATGCCCGGTCTGCTGGTTCTCTTCAGTCCCCTGATTGACCGGACCAAGCACAGAAAGCTGCTGCCCAACATCACCCCCATCGGCAAATTTGCCGTTGTCAGCCGCTATGTCATGCCGGTTCTCTTTTCCTTTGTGCTGGTGGTGGCCTGCCTGCTTTCCAGCAAGTGCCCCTACATCTACGGCTACAATGAGATCAAAACCGCAAAAATGTCCGAACGGCAGGTGGCAACCTTCCAGATCAAAGACACCTTCGGGTCTCACAATCTGGTGGCCCTTGTGGTGCCCACGGGAAATTATCCCGCAGAGCAGCAGATCCTGAAGGAGCTGAAAACCTATCCGGAGGTTACCAGCACCCTGGCCCTGTCCGGTATGGAAGCCATGGACGGCTATCTTCTCACCGATGCCCTGACCCCCCGACAATTTTCAGAGCTGATCGATCTGGACTATGAGGTGGCCCAGATGCTCTACAGCGCCTATGCGCTGGAGCACAATCAGTATGGAGAGATCCTCAAGGGCCTTACGGATTACCAAATCCCCCTGTTTGACATGTTCCTGTTTTTGAAGGATCAGCTGCAAACCCATAACATCACCTTAACGGGAGAGACCCAGGAAACCCTGGACGAGCTCTTTGAAAAGCTGGAGCACGCACAGGTCCAGCTGCAAAGCGAGGACTACAGCCGTATGGTCGTGTTCCTGAATCTCCCGGAGGAAAGCCCGGAAACCGTGGCCTTCCTGGATGATGTGCACCAAATGCTGGCAAAGTATTATGACGATAACTATTATGTGGTGGGTAACTCCACCAGCTGCCGGGATCTGGCCTCCTCCTTTGCAAAGGACAATCTGATGATCAGCATTCTATCTGCTCTGTTCGTCATTTTGGTGCTGCTCTTCACCTTCCAGTCCGTGGGACTGCCTGTGCTGCTGATTATCGTCATTCAGGGCAGTATCTGGATCAACTTCTCCTTCCCCACCATTATGGATCAGCCTCTGTATTTCCTGGGCTATCTGATTGTCAATGCCATTCAGATGGGCGCCAATATTGACTACGCCATTGTTATTTCCAGCCATTATCAGGAGCTGAAAACCAGTATGCCCCACAAGGAGGCCATTGTCCACGCTCTGAACGCCTCCTTCCCCACCATCTTCACTTCCGGCAGTATTCTGGCTTCCGCAGGACTTTTGATCGGCAACCTGTCCGCCAACCCCGTCATTTCCATCATGGGTACCTGCCTGGGCCGGGGCACCATCATTTCCATCATTCTGGTCCTGGGGGTCCTGCCCGCCGTTCTGGTGCTGGGTGACTCCATCATCGAAAAGACCCGCTTCAAGATCAAGGGCATTGAGCGCAAGGTTCAGTCCTCCACCGGTACCATGAAGGTGAAGGGCCATGTACGGGGCTATATTTCCGGCGTGGTGGACGCCGACATCGACGGCATCCTGCACGGCGAATTCAACGCCTCCATTCTGACCGACGGACATCAGCCGGAGAATCTCAAGTCCCACGAACCCCACAACGAAGGAGGAACCGAAGATGAATAACCGAATCCGAACCCCCCTTGGTCTGCTGCTTTGTCTGTGCTTCCTCCTGTGCATCATTTTCCCGGTCTACGGCCAGGAAGAAGCCCCCGCTCCTGCAACGGAACTGCACATTGCCAGCCGAGAAGAATTTCTGGACTTTGCAAAGCACTGCCGTCTGGACAGCTACAGTCAAAATCTCATTGTCTATCTGGATGCCAACATCGATCTCACCGATGCCGACTTTTCCGGAGTCCCCATTTTCTGCGGAACATTTTACGGAAACCGCCACACCATCAGCGGCTTTTCCCTGACCCAGGACGGCTCCGTGCAGGGATTTTTCCGCTATCTCACCGAAAGCGCCTATGTGCAGAATCTGATCCTTCGCGGGGATATGCGTCCCCAGGGCAGCCGAAAGACCGTGGGCGGCCTGGCCGGAACCAATGCCGGCACCATTGAGCGGTGCAGCTTTGATGGTGCGGTGGCCGGAAATGACCGCATTGGCGGTCTGGTGGGCACCAACACCGTCACAGGCGTGATCGAAACCAGCAGCGCCTCCGGCTCTATTCAGGGCAACCACTTTGTAGGCGGTCTGGCCGGTGAAAATTACGGCACCATCCGAAACTCCGTGAACCTGGCGAAGGTCAATGTGACCGTCAAGGACAACCAGGTAGACCTGTCCGATGTGACCATGGAATCCCTCTCCGGCACCGAGTCGGCAAACACCGTCACCGATCTGGGCGGCATTGCGGGAACCAACAGCGGTGTTATCCGCAGCTGCGAAAACCGGGCCGATGTGGGCTATCCTCACATTGGCTACAACATCGGCGGCATTGCTGGCAGCCAGCAGGGCTATATCACCGGCTGCAAAAACTTCGGTGATATCTCCGGCCGAAAGGATGTGGGCGGCATTGTAGGACAGGTGGAGCCGGTGTCCAAAATTGAGTATACCGTGGACACCCTTCAGATCCTTCAGCAGCAGCTGGCCAGTACCTCCGATCTGGCAAATCAGGCCACTTCCAACGCCCAAAGCAGTGCCTCTGCCATCAGTGGCCAGGTTTCCGTGCTGCACGATCAGGCCGAGATTGCCAAGGATGCGATCCACCAGCTGATCCCCAACGAAGAAAACCCGGAGCTGCCCGACCCGGATCGGATCCTGGCAGCAAAGAACACCCTCACGGGCAGCATTGATTCCATGCAGGGCGCCATGAAGGAGATTTCCTCCACTACCCAGGACGCCGCATATGTGCTGTCACAAGACATTCAAAACATCTCCGATCAGCTCCACGCCATGACCCAGACCATCAACAATGCCTCGGAATATCTGGGCGGTGATTTTCAGGATGTATCGGATACGGATACGGAAGAGGACCTCACCGGCAAGCTGGAACGGTGCACAAATTCCGGCTCCATCACTGCGGATCTCAACGCCGGCGGCATTGCAGGAGCCATGGCTCTGGAAAACGATCTGGACCCGGAGGATGACTGGAAAATCATCGGTGACGAGTCCCTGAACTTTGAAAGCGAGCTTCGGGCCGTGATCCTGAATTGTAAAAACACCGCCGCCGTCACGGTCAAAAAGAGAAATGCCGGCGGCATTGCAGGCCGGATGGCCCTGGGCCTCGTAAAGGGCTCTTCCAATACGGGTACCATTCTGGCGGAAAAAGCCGAATATGTAGGCGGCATTGCAGGCATCAGCACCGGATATCTGCGAAGCAACAGCGCCAAATGCGAGCTGTATGGCACCACCTATGTGGGCGGCATTGCAGGAAGCGGACGCGTCGCCACGGACTGCACCAGCATGGTGAGCATCCATGAGGGGACCGAAAAGCTGGGCGCTATCCTGGGCATTGCGGACTCCGGCCGCCTGAATGAAGAGCAGGAGGTACAAAAAAACTTCTATCTGGCAGCCGGCCAGGACTGGGGCGGCATTGACGGAATCAGCTATTCCGGTCTGGCCGAGCCGCTTTCTCCGGAACAGTTTTTTGCCCTGCCGGACCCCAACGATATTTTTTCCAAAACCACCGTGACCTTCCTCTATGAGGACGGAACCTGCAACACCCGTTCCATCGCTCCCGGCAAGGGTCTGGAGCCTTCTCAGATCCCCGCCATCCCGGAAAAGCCCGGCTATACGGCGGAATGGGAAAATCTGGAGGATACGGATGTCTCTTCCCTCTATTTTGATCTGACCTTCCGGGCTGTCTACACCCCCTGCCAGGTTACCATTCAGAGCGAAACCCTCCGGGATGACACCATTCCCCTGCTTCTGGCCCAGGGAGAATTCCCCCAGACCGAAGGCTTCCGGCTGGAAGCGCTGGAAGAACTTCCTGTGCTGCCGGAACCCCAGCAGCCTCTGGAAGGCTGGTCCATTCCCCAATTCTCCGAACAGGCCGATACTCAGCTCCGCTTCGCCTTCCCCAAGGAGCACAAGACCGACTCCCTGAAGATTCTGGTACAGGATCAGAACGATTCCTGGAGAGAGGCTGCGTTCCAGGTAAACGGCAGCTACCTTGTCTTTACTGTCCATCCTGGGGAAAACACTTTCTGCCTGGTATATGCCCCGTCCTCCATTGCCTGGTGGGTCTATGCAGGTGCCGGCATCTGCCTGTCCGCTCTGGTGATTGTGGTAATGGTAGTATGCAGAAAGAAGCGGAAAAAAGGCAAGACTGAAAAGCACACCAAAACCGACAAGGCACCTTAGGCTGTATTATCTGGAACAGATGTGGTGCTTTCGTCCGGCATTGACCCCATCGTAATACGAAAAAGCAGCATTGGAACGGCACCAATGCTGCTTTTTCAATATAGATTTTCAATCAATGATAATTCCTGTGCCATTGAGCAGGTTGACTACCTCCGGAAAAGAAAACCTTGCGCCCTTCAGCTGATTGGTGGACAGATCTACCGCATATCCCCCGGATTTTCTAAAGTCCGCCCTAGAAAGATTGCACCGGAAAAACTCCGTTCCATCCAGCTTACAGTTCAGGAACCGGCTTCCCGTCAAATTGCAGTCGGCAAACAGCGAGGCGGTTATGGTATTGTCTGAAAAAGAAAATCTGGTGAGATTCATTTCTAAAAAGTGGTTGTATTTCAGCTCGCATTCTTCCATCTTTCTGACAGGCATCACATAGCTGCCTCCAAACATCAGCAACTTCCAGCTGATTCCATGGAGCTTGCAATGGGTAAAGACGGAATCTCCCATGGTGGTATGCTCAAAGCGCACATCGGAAAATCTGCAATCCACAAAGCCACAATCTGTAAAGCGGCAGCTCCTCACGGTGCAGTCTTCAAATGTGCAGTTTTCAAAGCTGCAGTCCACAAATTCCACACCCGTGAGAGTTTCCCCTGTAAAATCCAAATTCTGAAACAATCCGTTCTCTTCGTATTCCTTCCCTTCCCACATGGGCCGCACTTCCTTTTGATTCTTTTCTGTGATTGTAGTGTTCTTTTTCACAAAAGTCAACCGCTTTCTCATGATTCCCCTTGAGGCCTGTGGTTTTTTCAATGAATCCTTCGTCAATTAAAATACACGGTTTTCCCCATTTTCCCCTGTACAGTCAAAGAATCCTCTGTCTGTGGATGAATATACAAGTAGCTTGGCATATTCTGTCTTTCCTGATGATGCCGCCGGGAAGTATCTATTGACAATTACGAAATTTTGTATTAAAATTAGGTTGTATGTAAAAAATATCTGTTGTTTGCAGGTATTTTTACCCGTTTACAATCGAATATGTTTCATCGTGTCACACGCTACGACTGCTTATTTGCAGGCGCTGTGATTAGGAAAACCGGTCAGACCCAGGGTCTGGAGTCCGGTGCATTGCCCGTTGCTGTAAATACTGGAGTTTGTGTTCATGGAGTGATCCGGTCACTGGGGAAACCTGGGAAGGCGGAACGCAAACGCAGGAGAGTGCTCTCCCCAAGGTATGAGCCAGAATACCGACGATGATCGAGTCTTTTGAAACGCCACCTTTCGTGTTGCTTTGGCGGGCGTTTCAAAAATGGGGGCGAAAATATACGGTCGCATCAGGAAACGCTGATGCGGCCTTTTTGTTGCGCCGATTTTTCCCTAGGCTTGGCTTTCATGGCAATGTTTCATCGTAAGCTGCACAAAACGGCTCTGCGGGCCTGTTTTTGTGTTGTGATATCACGCAGCTACAAAAGGCAAACGAAAGAGAGGTATGCGGGAAAATCACGGTCTTTTGTAAGGATCATCAGGAAGGAGTTGTGTTTTCAAACCCCCAGAACCCAATGGCAATTCCCATCGTCTATCACCAAAACAACCATCAACTAGGAGGGAACACTATGCAAATTGCAAAACGCCTGACTGCTCTGCTTCTGTGTGTTCTGCTGGTGATGTCCATTCTGCCCACCGCGCAGGCTGCCGACATTCACCCCAGCGCATCGGCGCAGGAAGCTTCCCTGACCCTGACACAGGGCCGGGTGGAACATGTCGAAAACGGAAAAACCGCCTCTGTGGAGCTGACCTTAAAAAATACCGGCTCCCAAAAAATTTCCACGGACCTGATTTTAGCCCTGTATGACGCAGAAACCAATGCCATGCAGAGCTATACCAACCAGGCCATGCAGGTGGAAGCAAACAGCGAAGCCACCTGGAACGCAGAGCTGGAGATTCCTCAGGACGGAACCTATATCCTGAAGTCCTTCGCCTGGGACAGCCTGGACAGCATGAATCTGCTGAGCAATGTGCTGGTTGTGGACACTGCCGCCCCGGTCTGCGGCACCGTAACCCTGTCCATTGAAAAGCGCACCATTGGCAAGGGCGATCTGCTGTCTGCCGTAGAAGTGGATCTCCGGGAGGGCGATACCGCCTGGACACTTCTGAAACGAGAGATGGATGCCCGGAACTACACCTACAAGGCAACGGAAAACGCCCAGTACGGCTCCATTTATCTGGCCTCCATTGAAGGCGACGGAGAATTTGATCACGGTCCCATAAGCGGCTGGAAATACTGCGTCAATGAAGAATTCCCAGCCTTCGGCCTGTCTCTGTACGAGCTGAAAGACGGGGATGTGCTCCGTGTCCGCTACACCACCAATTCCACCGATGTACATGCCCCTCTGGTGCAGCTGTTAAAGGCCATCATTGAAGACACCGAAACCATGCTGGCCACGAACCACGGCAAGTACACGGAAAGCTCCGAAAAGGCGGTTCGCGATGCACTGGAAGCAGCCAAGCTCATTGCCAACGACGAGGCTTACAACACCGGTGCCGTCGAGAAGGAACTGGTGGTAAGCCAGCACATCGCCGCCATCAATGCCGCCGTTGCCGGTCTTGAGGATGCTCCTTCCAAGCCTGACCCTACAGATCCTTCTAAACCTACGGAGCCTACCGAGCCTACCGAGCCTACCGAGCCTGCCGAGCCCGCCATTCCCGATGATTGGGAAAATGACATCTGGCTCAACAGTGATTTTGAGCGTCTGGCCGTGGGTGATACTTACCAGATCACCGCCCGCCGTCTGCCGGAACTGGTAGAAGATTCGGTGCAGAACAGCGGCCTCACCCTGCCACCTATGCACTACACCGTCATGAGCGGGGAGGGTGTGGTTTCCATCAGCGATTCCGGCCTGGTTACTGCCCGGAAAGAAGGCGTGGCCGTGATTCAGGTTCGTTATGATGAGGTCAAGCCCGAATGGAGCGAGACGGTCTATGGCGCCTGCTCCCCCGTAAACTACGCCTACATGACCGTGGAGGTCAATAACTCCCCTGCGGATGTAACCATCACCACCAACCTGGACCAGACCACCCAGGACGAGGAGAAAATTTATCACACCTACGGTACCACCTTTGACACCGTCTATTTCCAGGAGGGCAGCTCCGTGGCATACCCCTTCACGGTCCAGGCCGATCACGATGCAGTGCTCACCGTAACCTGCAACGACCAGGTCCTTTCCGGTGAAAACGGCACCTACACCGCTCAGCTGGAAAACCGCACCAACGTGATCCAGATCAAGGCGGAGCTGGACGGAAAGACCAAATATCAGGCCTATTCCATCGATGCTCGGAAAATTGAGATCATGCTCACCAATCTGACCGCCCCCGGCACCCCCCTGAGCGCCGGAGATCAGGCCGCAATCAGCTTTAAGGGAATCACCATTCCCGTGTCCAAGCTGGCAACCATTTACAACCCCTGCTTCGCCAGCTCCTGGGGCGGCAATTCCAGCGGCGTTCAGTACACCGTCAACAACGAAACCGTCTATGGCCGCTGCGGGCAGTGGGATCTGGCCACCAAGAACACCATAAAATTCACCTTCAAGGAGGCAGGCAAATATACCTTCTCCGACGGCTGCATCGACATGTGGTGGTGGGGCGCTGATCCGGGTGCCCATAAGGAACTGACCGGACCGGGCAAGCCCAACCTAAACGCCAAGACCCTCCACGCCAAAATGGGCATCATGCCTACCTTTACCGTGGATGTGGGTACCCCTTCCAACCGTCCCGTAACCGGGGTGGAAGTCACCCCCAAGTCTGCCACCGGCGAGCTGGAAAAGGGCGGTGAGAATACCATCCAGCTGAATGCAAAGGTCCTCCCCCTTGGGGCAAGCAACAAGAATGTAACCTGGGCAACTGACAATCCGGCTGTAGCCACCGTGGATCAGAAGGGTCTTGTCACCTGCGTGAGAGTTGGCAGTGCCACCATTACCGTCACCACGCAGGACGGTCACTTCACGGATACCGCCTCCATCCAGGTGGTGCAGGAACTGCCTGCCACCGAGGAAGAAAAGCGGCCGCTCAAAGATCTGATATTCGACATCAGCCAGCTGAAGAAAGACGAATATACCGAAGCTTCCTGGGCCGCTGTTCAAACCGCTTTGGAAGAGGCTCAGAAAGTGCTGGACGACAACACCGCCCTTGTGGCAGATGTGGATCGTGTATACAACGCTTTGAAAACAGCCAAGAGCACCTTGCAGCCCATCCAGCTGCACCTGGATATTGAGGTTTCTCCCAAGGTCATCCACCCCGGCGACACCGTGACCGTTACCCTGAAGGACCTGGAAATTCCCAATCCCGAGACCGACTTCCCGATCATTTCCAGAAAAACCGTCTTCCAGACAGACCTTCCCGATCTGAAAACCGTAGAGTCTGCCGAAGGCAATGACAAGGGAGAACTGATTCGGACCGTCACCTTCACAGTTCCCGCGTCCGCCAAACCCGGCACCTATTCCCTGTCCGGAGGCCATGTCTACTGCCAGTGGATTGTCTTCCCCCAGCCCATGATTACCCAGGAAGCCAAGTACTACGAAGGCCGGATGCCGAAAATCGAAATTGAGGTAACGCAGAAGGCTGCCGAAAATCAGGTCGTAATCACAAATAAGGACCTGGCTGCCAACCCTTACGAAACCTACTACCACACAGCGGACAAGAACTATAGCGCTACCGTAACCCTCAGCGGTGTTTCCACCCCTGTTGGACAGGTGCCTCAGAAGTGGAACAGCACCTACGGCGGTATCGTGCAGCTGGTGTATCAGACAGACATCCCTGAGCAGGCCGAAATTCGTTCTGCTTCCGGCTCTTCCTTGAAAAGTACCATTACCATCAAAGGCCTGACCTCCGGCACTTACCATCTCACCGGCGGCTCCATCTATGAAAAGGCCAACGAGTGGAGTCCCGGTCTGGATCTGGAAAACGGCACCGTAACCGAAGCCTTCTTCGGCGTGCTACCCGATGTGACCATCGTAGTTCCCTAAGTCCTGCAATCTCACTTCCATGAATGTCATTTACAACAGGAGGAGCAATTTATGAAGCGTTTCCTATCCATTGTGCTTGCAATCTGCATGCTTTCCTCTGTTCTGATGTTTTCAGCATCAGCAGCAGACGCTCCCAAGGTCACCGTGGACCTTACCACCGGCGCCGTGACCGTCACCGTCATTGGACAGGCCGGTTCCGATGCCACCATTAAAATCATGAAGGACCATACCATATGCTATCTGGACAGCGCCTATCTGGGAGAAGACGGCAAGTATATGTTCAAAACCGTGCTGCCGCTCAACCAGGAATTTGCCGCCACGGTCAACGTGTCCGGCCAGCGGTCCGAATTTGTCATCAGCACCAAGCCCCAGGCATCCCAGCTGCCCTTTACCGATGTAAAAAAGGATGCATTCTACTATGATGCCCTTGTGTGGGCTTATGGGGAGAAGATCACCGACGGCGTTTCCGAGACCCTGTTTGCCCCCCATGGCTCCTGCACCCGGGGTCAGATCGTCACCTTCCTGTGGCGTGCCCACGGCTGCCCCAAGCCTGCCTCTCAGGATCGTCCCTTTGTGGATGTAACAGGCGGCTATGCGGAGCAGGCCATTTTGTGGGCCTATGGCGAAGGCATTACCGATGGTGTGGATGCCACGCACTTCCGCCCCAACGGGGTCTGTACCCGTGAGCAGGCCATGACCTTCCTGTGGCGTGCCAACAACAGCCCCAAGCCTGCCTCTCAGGATCACCCCTTCACCGACTTGAAAAAGGGCAGTTATTCCGAAGATGCCATAATCTGGGCCTTCCATGAGGGCATTACCGATGGTGTTACCGCCACCACCTTCGCCCCCAGAAACCTCTGCCAGCGCGGTCAGATCGTCACCTTCCTCTATCGGGATATGGTAAAATAATCCGTCCCATTGAAGGCAATTCCTTCTGACCTGAACAGTTCCAATAAAAACGGACAATAGGCAAAATGCCCCCTAGCGTAGGATACCGACCACGCTAGGGGGCATTGTCGTACCAAAAGAAGATACACGAAAATCGAGGCCATAGAACCACAGCCCATAGCAATGCCAGAGGCAGACAATACCGGCAGGAGAGGCCGAGGTCCTTTTCAAATAAGGGGAGCACAAAACCCTTAAGGAAAATTGTTATCAGATCTAGCGAGGTATGTTATAATAGCAAAAAGTAAAGTGTTAGACTTATTGGAATTAGTACTATATAAGCGAGGGTAATTCGTGCCCTCGCTTATATAGTACTAATCTTGGAATAATTGTAACACTTACAGTTTAATTTATCTTTTTTGAGGGATACACGGATGCAACTGAAGGTGACCCCCTGCATAACTGGAGCAGAACCTCACCGAATTGTCTGAATTATAATGACTTGCTTCTTGCAGGAAAAGCAGGGCTAACATACCGCCGAGTGAGAAGGGGGAATCTGAGCAGATTGAAAAAAACTGCTTTTCTTGCATCCAAAAAGAGACCTCATTCGTTATAATATTTGAAAATAGATCTGGAGCAGTGGAATATGAAAATATTGTGGCTCATCAGCCAGGCCGTCCACGGTAGTCGGGCGGCGCTGGAAGAACTGGTGCAACTGTACTATGACAACATTTATCAATACTTGTTTTTCCGGGTGCAGAACCGGGAGACGGCGGAAGATCTGACCCAGGATGTCTTTGTCAAACTGACAAAATCCTTGCATTTATATCGACCAACAGCCAGTTTTTCTTCCTATTTATATCGAATTGCCCACAACACCCTAGTAGACTATTATCGGAGCTATAAGCAAACGGAACCCTTGGGAGAGGCAAGGGAGACAGATCCTATGAATCAAGTAGAGGCCAGACTAGATGCCCAGCGCTTGCTAGCGCAGCTGCCGGAGGAACAGCGCACCTGCCTGGAACTGTATTATTTGCAGGGGCTGACCTTCCGGGAAGTAGCCCAGGTCTTGCAGATCCCAATTCCCACGGCCAAATCCCGGGTGCAACGGGGCCTGGCGGCCTGTCGGAAACGGATGGAGGAACATCATGGATAAGTGGATGGAACAACTGAAGATACAGGTGCAGGCAGAGCGGCCATCAGCACAGGCCGTGGAGCGATGCATCCGATCCCTGCCGCAGGTCAAACGGAAATCGTCACTGCTGCCCCTGCTGCGGCTGCAACTGGCAGCTCTGCCCCGCAGTGTCTATGGGGGGATAGCAATCCTGCTGCTTCTGGTGGTTCTGGTGGGGGGCAGCTTGCAGATTGAGGATGCCCAGCTGATTTCGGCCACGGTCAGTGCCGCCATTGTGTTGCTGCTGGGCTGGCAGCTGCTGTTTGCTGAGACAGAATGTATGGCAGAACTGGAACATACCTGCAAATACGGCTTTGGCCAGATTTTGTTGGCCAGGATTTTGTGCCTGTTCGGATGCGCCTTGTGCAGCGTACTGATGTTGGCGCTGCCTTTGATGCGGGCGGAAAACGGACTTTGTCACGGGGTTGTCATGGTACTGCCCACAGTGTTGGGAGCTTTGGCGGCGTTGCTCTGGAACGGACTGACCCGCAGTAATCGGGGCATGGCGGTGGTCTATGCCGGGGCAGCCCTACTGACAGCTTACAACTGGGAGATCTATTTCGCCATGGGCCTGGGGGCTGTTCTGGCCATTCTGGCCGGAGCGACAGCGCTGCTGTTGCTGACACTTTGGAACACTGCAAAAAGGAGAATGGACTGTGAAGCTTACCTTATGTAATTTAACAAAAACTTATGGACGGAAAACGGCCGTCGATCATCTTGATCTGGATCTGACACCGGGTATTTGGGGGCTGCTGGGTCCCAATGGTGCAGGCAAGACAACCCTGCTCCGGCTTCTGTGTGACCTGCTCCGTCCTGACGAGGGGGCTGTGCTGCTTGACGGAGAGAATATTCGGAACATGGGGGAGGAATATCGAAGTATTCTTGGTTATCTGCCGCAGAAAGTCGGATTCTATCCCTGGTTCACAGCAGAAAAATACCTCCGCTATCTCTCTGTCCTGAAAGGTATCCCCGCTGGGGAAATTCCCGGACGGGTGGAAGTCCTGTTACAGCAGGTTGGACTGTATGACCAGCGGAAAAAGCGGCTGGGTGCCTGCTCTGGCGGCATGGTGCAGCGGGTAGGCATTGCCCAGGCGCTGCTGAATGATCCCAAAATCCTGATTCTCGACGAGCCGACGGCTGGGCTGGATCCCCAGGAACGGATTCGGTTCCGCTCCATGATCGCCGGACTGGCCAAAGATCGTCTGGTGATTCTCTCTACCCATATTGTGTCTGATGTAGAGCATCTGGCCACTCAGGTGATTATGCTGCGGGAAGGCAGCATACAGGCACGGGACACCACCGAAGCCATTTGCCGTAGGCTTCAAGGACAGGTCTGCACCTGTACCGTGTCGGCGGACGAAGCCGAGCATATGCGGGCTCGCTACAAAATTTCCAATATGCAGCCCGTAGGAGAGAAGATTTCCCTGCGACTGCTCTGCCCGGACGACATTCCCGCGGAGGCAGTTCCGGTGGATCCGTGTTTGGAAGACGCCTATGTGGCCTACTGTGGCCGGGAGGAGCTGTAATGTTCCGGGCCGAGTGGCAGAAAACCTGGTCAAGACCCATGATGTGGCTGGCACTGGCGGCGGTTTTGATGGTACAGGTCTTCAGTGGAATCATCCTGCCGCCTTACGGAATCAAAGAGGAAGCAGCACGGTACAACACCTATGCTGGGGTCATGGACGAAGGATGGAAAGCCCATGTCTTGGACGACTATGCACAGCTGTGGGGCGGAAAACCACCAACTCCAGAGGCATTCTGGGCGGCTACGCCGGAAGCGCAAAGCTTGCTGTCTGTGGTGGAAGATACGCAGTTTGCAGCACGGTTGGAAGACCATGTGCTGGGCTTGCAGCGGTACTACGGTGCCGACCCTGCCTTTAATGTGCAGCAGATCAAGCTGGCCTATGCACCCTTACGGGCGGCTGCAGAAAACGGGCAGCTGCACTGCGGTCTCTCCCCGGCGGCATCCGTCATGGCCAACCAGTCCATGGTGGCCTGGGCTATGGTGCTGTTCCTCATTTTACTCTGTCCTAACCAGTTTGCCGTGGAAACAGGCACCGGCATGAAGCCTATGCAGTCCGTGACGAAATATGGGAGAAATCGGCTGTTCCTGGCAAAATTGTGGGTCTGCCTTCTGTCAACTGTCATGGCTTGGGTATTGGGCAATGGTATTTATGCCTTGACTCTGACGGTCACGGCTGGCTGGGGCGTGATGGACGGCGTGATCCAGGATTTTCAGTTTCAGTCCTGCCCCTTTGTATGGAACACCGGGGTCTATCTGCTGGTGGTACTGGCTGTGGGACTGGCTGTCAGTCTGGTACTGGCCCTGTGGACATTTCTGCTGTCGGCCTGGAGCGGGACAGCTGTCCGCGCCGTTGTCGTCACCGGTGGCGTGCTGCTTCTGCCCATGCTGGCGGCACGTCTTTTGCGCCTGCCCCTGCTGTCTCTTTGGCTTTCCAATCTGGTGGACAGCCGTCATCTGTGGTCAGACTGGGTCGCCTGGCGGCTTGGCAGTTGGTATGCGCATCCCTGGGATGTGGCAGGACTGGAATGGCTGGTGCTGCTGATGGCGGGTGTGGTGGCAGTTTGGAGGATATGCAGCAAGGAGAGGAGAAACACCAATGCATGGGTTTGAACTACAAAAATATCGGAAACAGACAGTTCTACTGCTGCTGATTGTGGCACTTCTGCTGGGCGTTTATGTGACATCGGCCTTTCTGGGCAGAATGGACACCATGGCAGGCATCAATCCGGCTTACTTTTGGAGCCACCCAGACTACCGGGCGCAGGAGCAGCAGGTGCCTACGGCGGTGGTCAATGAAGCTTGGGCGCAGGAGCGACAGCAATTCTACAACGATCTGGTGGACACCTATGGCATGACCTTGGAGGAATCCCGGGCACAGATTAAGAACTACGACTGGATCGACTATTCGGCAGAAGAAGCCCTAGCGAATAAATATGATATTGACTATGTCCGGGGCGTCCTGCCCGATGCCGTGTTTGATCGGTATGCCTGGGAACTGGAAAGATTGTACTTACAGCTCCGCCACCTGATCCCCATGGCCGCCGACCCCTTGGCCTATGTGCAGGCCGACGAAGCCATTCGGGATTTGAACGGCGTCCCCCTGTACGAAATGCGGGGCTATACGGCGGCGCAGCAGGCGGATCGGTGGAAGACCCTGGAGCGGCACTACAAAGATATGGTCATCCGGGACGGCTACTGTCTGGGCTGGGACGTGCTGATCGGGGTCATGCAGTATCTGCCCTACACCCTGGGCATGACGCTGCTGCTGGTGCTGGGCAGCCTCTTTTCTGAGGAACACAGATATGACATGGTGCCCATTCTTCGGACGACCAGAAAGGGCAGAGGAACCCTTCTGCGGACAAAATTGTCCTTGGCACTGCTGACAGCCATCGGCCTGTGGGTGCTGTTTCAGGGCACCGTGCTGCTGGCCGTGGCTCTGACCTATGGCTTGCAGGGAGCAAGGGTCACGGTGCTGAACATGGAGGTCATTCCCAACGTGTACGGACTGTCCTGGGGGAGGTACTACGCCATTCAGAGCCTGTTCAGCCTGTTGGGAACTCTGGTGTTCGCCCTGATGATCTGCGTGGGTTCCAGCTGCCTGTCCCTTCGGGTCATGCTGCCCGTCGGTCTGGTGCTGGTGGTGCTGACGGGTGTGCCCGTTGTGAAGTTCAGCTATCAGCACTGTGCCCTGTCCCTAGTGAAAAAATTCCAGGTGCTCACACCGACCCAGCTGCTGTCGGCCTATCCCGCCCTGCAGGTCTACCAGTCCTA
>JARIBV010000124.1 GCA_029257335.1 Faecousia sp. | reverse complement strand
TCAGCCTTGTTCATGAAGACAACGATAGCGGGAACGCCAACCTGACGAGCCAGCAGCAGGTGCTCCTTGGTCTGAGCCATGGGGCCGTCGGTAGCAGCGATAACCAGGATAGCACCGTCCATCTGAGCAGCACCGGTAATCATGTTCTTGATGTAGTCGGCGTGGCCCGGGCAGTCAACGTGAGCATAGTGACGGTTGTCAGTCTCGTACTCAACGTGAGCGGTGTTGATCGTGATACCACGAGCCTTCTCCTCGGGAGCCTTATCGATGGAAGCGTAGTCCTCGAAGCTGGCATTGCCGGTCAGGGACAGGTACTTGGTGATAGCAGCGGTCAGAGTGGTCTTGCCGTGGTCAACATGGCCAATGGTGCCGATGTTAACATGAGGCTTGCTTCTTTCAAATTTCTGCTTTGCCATTGAAAAATCCTCCTGTTATGTTTCTTTTGAGAAACAAATATAGTTTGTAACGTATAGGTTTCCCTTACTGTCTCTATCCTACTACAGATTTGACAGAAAGGCAAGAAATTTTTTTAGCCGCGGGCACGCTTGGCGATAATTTCTTCGCTCTTGGACTTGGGCAGCCCAGAGTAGTGGCTGGGCTCCATGGAGTACTGGCCACGGCCCTGAGTCTTGCTGCGCAGGTCAGTTGCGTAGCCAAACATCTCGGCCAGAGGAACATTGGCATCGATCTGGGTGGAACCATTTCTGGGAACCTGACCCAGGATGTTGCCGCGGCGAGCGGTAACGTCGCCGATAACAGCGCCCATATAATCATCAGGCACCACAACGGCAACCTTCATAATGGGCTCGAGGATTGCAGGGTTGGCCTTCCGGCAAGCTTCCTTGAATGCCATAGAGCCAGCAATCTTAAATGCCATTTCGGAGGAGTCAACCTCGTGGTAAGAACCGTCGTACAGGGTAACCTTGACATCGACCACGGGGAAGCCAGCCATTACGCCGGCCTGCATTGCACCCTGGATACCGGCATCGACCGCAGGGATATACTCCTTGGGGATGGCGCCGCCAACAACAGCGTTGACAAACTCGTAACCCTTGCCGGCTTCGTTGGGCTCCACACGGATCTTAACGTGACCGTACTGGCCCTTACCGCCGGACTGACGGGCGTACTTAGTATCCTGCTCAACGGACTTACGGATGGTCTCCTTATAAGCGACCTGGGGAGCACCGACATTGGCTTCCACCTTGAACTCGCGCAGCAGGCGGTCCACGATGATTTCCAGATGCAGCTCGCCCATACCGGCGATGATGGTCTGACCAGTCTCGTCGTCGGTGTAGGTCTTGAAGGTGGGATCCTCTTCAGCCAGCTTGGCCAGAGCAATACCCATCTTCTCCTGGCCTGCCTTGGTCTTGGGCTCGATAGCCACGCGGATAACGGGCTCGGGGAAGACCATGGACTCCAGAATGATGGGGTGATCCTCATCACAGAAAGTATCACCGGTGGTGGTGTTCTTCACACCGACTGCAGCAGCGATATCACCGGAGTACACCATATCGATGTCCTCACGATGGTTGGCGTGCATCTGGAGAATACGGCCCAGACGCTCCTTGGACTGCTTGGTGGAGTTCAGGATGGTAGTGCCCTTTGCCAGAGTACCGGAGTACACACGGAAGAAGCACAGCTTACCAACGAAGGGGTCGGTAGCAATCTTGAACGCCAGAGCGGAGAAGGGAGCTTCATCGGAAGCAGGGCGGAAGTCCTCTTCCTCAGTGTCGGGGTTAATACCCTTAACGCCCTTCTTATCCAGGGGAGAAGGCATATAGTCAACAACAGCATCCAGCATCTGCTGTACGCCCTTGTTCTTGTAGGAAGAACCACAAACCACGGGCACCATGGTGTTATCAATGGTAGCCTTGCGGATAGCAGCCTTGATGGTCTCCAGAGGAACTTCTTCCTCCATGAGCACAGCTTCCATGATGCTGTCGTCCACATCGGACACGGCATCCATCAGCTTCTCATGGTACTCGTTGGCGAGGTCCATCATGTTCTCAGGAATCTCGCCAACCTCAGCATCCTGACCCAGAACATCGGAGAAGAACAGAGCCTTCATGGTCAGCAGGTCAATGATGCCAGTGAAATCGGACTCGGAGCCGATGGGCAGCTGCAGGGGAACTGCATTGCATTTCAGGCGATCGTGCATCATGTCCAGGACGTTGTAGAAGTTGGCACCCATGATGTCCATCTTGTTGACATACACCATACGGGGAACTCTGTACTCGTCAGCCTGGCGCCACACGGTCTCGGTCTGGGGCTCAACACCACCCTTAGCGCACAGAACGGTCACGGAACCGTCCAGAACACGCAGGGAACGCTCGACCTCAACGGTGAAGTCAACGTGGCCCGGGGTGTCAATGATGTTGATCCGGCGACCCTTCCAGAAGCAAGTGGTAGCTGCGGAAGTAATGGTGATACCGCGCTCCTGCTCCTGAGCCATGAAGTCCATGGTGGCGGAACCATCATGGGTCTCACCAATCTTGTAGGTACGGCCGGTGTAGAAAAGAATACGCTCAGTCGTAGTGGTCTTACCGGCATCGATGTGAGCCATGATGCCGATATTTCTTGTATTTTCAAGCGAGTACTGTCTAGCCATTTAGATACTCCTTTGTTACCAACGGAAATGGGAGAAGGCCTTGTTGGCTTCTGCCATCTTGTGGGTATCTTCGCGCTTCTTCACGGATGCGCCGGTATTGTTGTAGGCGTCCATGATCTCAGCAGCCAGCCGCTCCTTCATGGTTGCCTCGCCGCGCTTACGGCTGTAAGCGGTCATCCAGCGCAGGCCCATGGTCTGACGACGGGCAGGACGTACTTCGATAGGCACCTGATAAGTGGCGCCACCCACACGGCGAGACTTGACCTCGACGGCGGGCATTACATTTTCCATGGCCTGTTGGAATACTTCCAGGCCATTCTTGTCGAGCTTGTTCTCGACAATCTCAAAAGCACCATAAACGACCTTCTGGGCAACGCCCTTCTTGCCGTCCAGCATGATGCTATTGACGAGCTTAGTTACCAGAACGGAGTTATAAATAGGATCCGGCAGGATCTCTCTCTTTGCTACATTACCTCTTCTGGGCACTTCGCTTCCCTCCTTCATATTAAGATGATTTCACAGGTACTTCAGAAGTGTACTTCTGTTGGTGCCTGCCAAGAGGTTTTTTACAGAGAATCTATAAAAAACGTCATGGCAAGGCCTTGCCTTGCAAAGGCGTAGTTATCGCAGTTAAATAGTCAGGTAGTAAGAAGCAGATTACTTCTTGCCTGCCTTGGGCCGCTTTGCACCGTACTTGGAACGGGACTGCTTCCGGTTCTGTACGCCCTGGGTATCCAGAGTGCCGCGGATGATGTGGTAACGCACACCGGGCAGGTCCTTAACACGACCGCCGCGGATCAGCACCACAGAGTGCTCCTGCAGGTTGTGGCCTACACCGGGGATGTAAGCGGAAACCTCAAAGCCGTTGGTCAGACGCACACGAGCGATCTTACGAAGCGCAGAGTTAGGCTTCTTGGGGGTGGTGGTTCTGACGGCAGTGCAGACACCTCTCTTCTGGGGGGAAGACAGATCTGTTTCCTTGTTCTCGAGGGTGTTGAGACCCTTCTGCAGAGCGGGAGAGTTGGACTTGTAGGCAGCCTGCTGTCTGCCCTTTCTCACGAGCTGGTTAAAAGTAGGCATTGGTTTCTCCTTTCTTTGAAACTCGCCAGGTGGCGGATTTATCTCCTCGGGAAAATCCCGTAGGAATCAAGAAATTATGATTGCGGCCGCAGCCGCACCTACGTTAATGCCGCAGGCGTTACCAAGGCTCTCCATACTGGAGACCCAGGTGCAGGGAACATCACGCTGGCTGCAAAGATTCAGCACCTCTTCGGTGAGATTGGGGTCAGCATTTCGGGCCAGGAATACCTGGCGGGCGGTCCCTTTCATCAGGGCCTTTCTGATCTGCTTCACACCAACGATCCGATTGGCTGTCCGCAGCTGTTGCAGAAGCACATTTGCCTCTGACGCTTTCTCATTCATAATGTCCATACGAATAATAATTATACACTTTTTTCAGAAAAAGTCAACAAATATTCCAAAGTTTTTTCGAGTTTCCCCGATTTATTTTTGCTTTTCAGAAGAAATGAATATGCTTCTCCATCCCCATTTTGTCCGTAATAAAAAAACCTTTGTCTTTATCAAACACACTTTTTGCGTTTTTTACAACGGTACCTCATAAGTTTTCCACCTATTTGTAGAAATTATCCCATTGCAGCTGCACAGCCTTCTCAATGACCGGTCTTTTCGCCCGGTTTCCCCTTTTCTGTAAGTGAGGACCTGCTGCCCATACACTATATAAAAAGAGGTGCTGCCTTTCATGGTGAACTCACCAATCAAGACAGCACCTTATTTTCACTTAGCAGGAGATCCGATCAATTTTCCTCGGTCTGCACTTCTTCTGCAGCTTCCGCTTCAGGTGCGGGACCTTCGTTGAAGTCCCGGTAGGCCATAAGGCCGGCACCTGCAGGAATCAGCTTACCGATAATGACATTCTCCTTCAGACCAATCAGATGGTCCACCTTGCCCTTAATGGCAGCATCGGTCAGGACCTTGGTGGTCTCCTGGAAGGATGCGGCAGACAAGAAAGACTCGGTGGCCAGAGAAGCCTTGGTGATACCCAGCAGCACCATAGAGCAGGTTGCCAGACGCAGGTCTGCTTCACCGGCTGCCATACGGGCCTCCACGGCGGCATTGGCATCTTCAAACTCGAAGGCATCGATGGTGGTGCCCACCAGCAGATCCGTGTCGCCGGAATCCTCCACCTTCACCTTCCGCATCATCTGACGGATGATTACCTCGATGTGCTTATCGTTGATATCAACACCCTGCTGACGGTACACAGCCTGAACGCTCTGTACCAAGTAATCCTGAACGGCCTCAACGCCGGAAATCCGCAGAATATCCTGGGGATACAGTGCACCTTCCGTCAGAGGCTGGCCCTGCTGGACTCGCTTGCCATTCTCGATCTTCAGGGTCATGGAATACGGCACCTGATAGACTCTCACATCACCGTCATCGCCGGTAATGGTGATAGAACGCAGCGCCGTGCGGTGGGTTTCGTCAATGGAAACCATACCGGAAATCTCAGCGATCTGCGCCATCTTCTTGGGACGGCGGGCTTCAAACAGTTCTTCAACTCGAGGAAGACCCTGTGTGATATCGTCACCAGCGATACCGCCGGAGTGGAAGGTACGCATGGTCAGCTGTGTGCCGGGCTCACCGATGGACTGTGCCGCGATAATACCAACGGCTTCACCCAGGTTGACCTCCTCGGAGGTGGCCAGGTTCATACCATAGCACACTGCACACAGGCCGCTTCTGGACTGGCAGCCCAGAGGCGTACGGATATAGACCTTCTTAATGCCGTGCTTTTCAAATTTCTCGGCATCCTCAGGCATCATGAGCTTGTTCTTGGGATGGAGCACCTCACCGGTTTCGGGATCTACCACATCATGGACGGGATAGCGGCCCCGGATCCGGTTACCAAAGGTATCGATCACATGGCCCTTTTCAACCACTTCGCCAACCCAAATACCGTGGTCGGTGCCACAGTCGTGAATCCGAATAATCATATCCTGAGAGACATCAACCATTCGGCGGGTCAGGTAACCGGAGTCAGCGGTACGAAGAGCGGTATCGGTCAGACCCTTACGGGCGCCTCTGGAAGAAATAAAGTATTCCAAAACGCTAAGGCCTTCACGGAAGTTTGCCTTAACAGGGATCTCGATGGTACGGCCGGAAGTATCTGCCATCAGACCACGCATACCGGCCAGCTGACGGATCTGGTTCAAGGAGCCACGGGCGCCGGAGTCAGCCATCATGTAGATGGAGTTATACTGATCCAGGTTCCCCTGCAGGGCATCAGTGACTTCCTTGGTGGTTTTCTCCCACTGCTGCACCACCAGACGATAACGCTCGTCATTGGTGATATAGCCACGCTTGTAGTACTTTTCGATTTCCACAACCTGCTGCTCGGCTTCCTGAATCAGAGTGTACTTTGCTTCAGGAATCTTCATGTCCGCAATGGACACGGAGATAGCACCCTTGGTGGAGTACTTGTAGCCCAGAGCCTTCAGACGGTCCAGAACCTCGGTGGAGATGGTGAACCCATGGGCACGGATGCATTTGTCGATGATCTTGCCCAGCTGCTTCTTGCCAACCAGGAAGTCCACTTCCAGGTCAAACTCCTTACCGGGAACGGAACGATCCACAAATCCCAGATCCTGGGGAATGGGCTCATTGAAGATCAAGCGGCCAACAGTGGCAGTAATGATGCTGTATTCCATCTTGCCGTTGATTTCCTTGCCATAGCGCACACGGATGGGGGCATGCAGGCCCACAACGCCGCTGGCGTAAGCTGCAATGGCTTCATCCACGGAAGAGTAGGCGTGCTTGGGTTTGAAGGTCGCTTCCTTCTTCCCCTCAGCCTTCAGGGACTTGTTGACTGCCAGGAACTCATCGGCATCGACGATCTGGTTTTCTTCCCACTGGCTGTCGCCGCCATCTACAATGACAACTTCCTCTGCGCCCTTCTCTGCCTTACCCAGACGGATATAGGTCAGATAGTAGGCACCAAGGATCATATCCTGAGTGGGAACGGTAACAGGCTTGCCGTCCTGAGGACGCAGCAGGTTATTGGCAGACAGCATCAGCATTCTGGCCTCGGCCTGTGCCTCGGCAGACAAAGGAACATGAATTGCCATCTGGTCGCCGTCAAAGTCGGCGTTAAATGCAGTACAGCAAAGAGGATGCAGCTTCAGTGCGCGACCTTCCACCAGGACAGGCTCAAAAGCCTGAATGCCCAGGCGGTGCAGGGTAGGCGCACGGTTCAGCATGACGGGACGATCCTTGATGATGTCCTCCAAAGCATCCCAAACCTCAGTCTTGCCCTTGTCGATCATCTTCTTGGCAGACTTGATGTTGTTGGCCAAACCATCGGCAACCAGCTTCTTCATAACGAAGGGGCGGAACAGCTCGATGGCCATTTCCTTGGGCACGCCGCACTGATACAGCTTCAGTTCGGGGCCAACCACAATAACGGAACGGCCGGAGTAGTCAACACGCTTACCCAGCAGGTTCTGGCGGAAACGGCCCTGCTTGCCCTTGAGCATGTCAGACAGAGACTTGAGGGCACGGTTGTTTGCGCCGGTGACGGCACGGCCGCGGCGGCCGTTGTCAATCAGGGCATCCACAGACTCCTGCAGCATCCGCTTTTCATTGCGGATGATAATGTCAGGAGCGTGCAGCTGAAGCAGGCGCTTCAGACGGTTGTTTCTATTGATTACACGGCGGTACAGGTCGTTGAGGTCGGAGGTCGCAAACCGGCCGCCGTCCAGCTGCACCATAGGCCGCAAGTCAGGAGGAATGACGGGAAGAACATCCATAATCATCCAGCTGGGCTTGTTGCCGGACTGGCGGAAGGACTCCACCACCTCCAGCCGCTTCACCAGACGGAGCTTCTTCTGTGCAGAAGCGTCCTTTAGCTCCCTGTGCAGCTGCTCGGACAGCTCGTCCAGGTCGATCTCGTCTAGGAGCTCCTTCACAGCCTCAGCGCCCATGGAAGCTTTAAAGTCATCTTCGTACTTCTCCCGCATATCCCGGTATTCCTTCTCGGACAGCACCTGGTTCTTAGCCAGGGGGCAGTCGCCGGGGTCCGTAACAATGTAGGAAGCAAAGTACAGGACCTTTTCCAGCACCTTGGGGCTGATGTCCAGAATCAGGCCCATGCGGGAAGGGATTCCTTTAAAGTACCAGATGTGGCTGCAAGGAGCGGCCAGCTCAATGTGGCCCATGCGCTCACGGCGGACCTTGGCCTTCGTGACTTCAACTCCGCAGCGGTCACAGACCTTGCCCTTATAGCGAATCTTCTTGTACTTGCCGCAGTGACATTCCCAATCCTTGGTAGGTCCGAAAATCTTCTCACAGTACAGGCCGTCGCGTTCGGGCTTCAATGTTCTATAGTTGATGGTCTCCGGCTTTTTTACCTCGCCATAGGACCACTGGCGGATCATATCCGGGGACGCAATCCCAATCTTAATTGCGTCAAAGGTGGCATTTGCCATAAAACAGCCTCCTTATTCCTCATCGGTCTTGCCATCTTCGCTGGCAAGATCGCTGAAAACGTCCATAATATCTTCAGGACCGTCGGCATCTACATTATAGCCGGAGTCAAAGACCTCCTGCTCATCGGTGACATAAACTTCATCATCGGTGTTGTAGATGATCTCCTCGTCCTCATCCTCGTCCTTGAGCTCAATCTCATTTCCGGCCTCGTCCAGAACACGGATATCCAGGCACAGAGACTGCAGTTCCTTCACCAGAACCTTGAACGATTCGGGAACGCCGGGAGTGGGGACATTATTGCCCTTTACGATCGCTTCATAGGTTTTCACACGACCGGTGATGTCGTCAGACTTCACGGTCAGAATCTCCTGCAGGGTATAAGCGGCACCGTAAGCCTCCAGTGCCCAGACTTCCATTTCGCCAAAACGCTGGCCGCCGAACTGAGCCTTACCGCCCAGAGGCTGCTGTGTGACCATGGAGTAGGGACCGGTGGAACGGGCGTGGATCTTATCATCGACCAGATGGTGCAGCTTCAGGAAGTAGGGATAGCCAACCGTAACCAGATTGTCAAACGGTTCGCCGGTACGGCCATCATACAGGACCGTCTTACCATCTTCACGCAGGCCGGCTTCCTTCAGGGTCTCACGGATGTCTTTTTCGTTTGCACCATCAAAGATGGGGGTGGCAACCTTCCAGCCCAGGGTCTTTGCTGCATAGCCCAGATGGACCTCCAGCACCTGACCAATGTTCATACGGGAAGGAACGCCCAGGGGGTTCAGAACGATATCCAGGGGGGTGCCGTTGGGCAGGAAGGGCATATCCTCCTCAGGCAGGACGCGGGATACAACGCCCTTGTTGCCGTGACGGCCTGCCATCTTATCGCCCACGGAGATCTTTCTCTTCTGCGCAACATAGACACGGACCACCTTGTTGACTCCGGGAGGCAGTTCGTCGCCGTTTTCACGCTTGAACACCTTCACATCAACAATGATGCCGCTTTCGCCGTGAGGCACCTTCAGAGAGGTGTCACGAACTTCTCTTGCTTTCTCGCCAAAGATGGCACGCAACAGCCGCTCCTCAGGAGTCAGCTCGGTCTCACCCTTAGGAGTGACCTTACCCACCAGATAATCACCTGCATGGACCTCAGCGCCCACACGGATGATGCCTTCCTCGTCCAGATCCTTGAGGGCATCCTCACCCACATTGGGGATGTCACGGGTGATTTCCTCAGGACCCAGCTTGGTATCACGGGACTCAGTCTCGTGCTCTTCGATGTGGATGGAAGTAAACACATCTTCCCGGACAAGGCGCTCGTTGAGCAGGATTGCGTCCTCGTAGTTATAGCCTTCCCAGGTGACGAAGCCAATCAGCACATTCTTGCCCAGAGCAATTTCGCCCTGAGAACAAGCAGGACCGTCCGCGATGATCTGCTCGGTATCCACACGCTCGCCCACTTCCACAATGGGGCGCTGGTTGACGCAGGTACCCTGGTTGGAACGAGCAAACTTGGTCAGCTTGTGGGACAGAACTTCGCCGTCATCATAACGAATGACCACATTGGTGGCAGAAACGGCAGTGACAACGCCGGGGCCCTTTGCCTTTACACAGACCTCAGAGTCCACTGCACACTTGTGCTCGATACCGGTAGCAACCACAGGTGCTTCCGTCACCATAAGAGGCACAGCCTGACGCTGCATGTTCGCGCCCATAAGTGCACGGTTTGCGTCGTCGTTCTGTAGGAAGGGAATGAATGCCGTTGCAACAGAGCACATCATTCTGGGAGATACATCAACATAGTCGATCACATCCCGGTCCACTTCGATGATCTCGTTGCGGTGGCGGCAGGTAATACGGGAATTGGCCAGGCAGCCGTTCTCGTCCAGAGGCTCATTGGCCTGTGCCACATAGTAATCATCTTCCACATCGGCAGTCATGTATTCAACCTGATTGGTGACCTCAAAAGTCTCCTTATTCACCTTGCGGAAGGGAGCCTCAATGAAGCCGTACTCGTTGATCTTGGCAAAGGTCGCCAGATAGTTGATCAGACCGATGTTGGGACCTTCGGGGGTCTCGATGGGACACATACGACCATAATGGCTGTAGTGGACATCTCGAACATCGAAGGAAGCACGCTCTCTGCTCAGACCGCCGGGGCCCAGAGCGGACAGACGGCGCTTATGCGTCAGCTCAGCCAGAGGGTTGTTCTGATCCATGAACTGAGACAGAGGGGAAGAGCCAAAGAACTCACGAATCACCGCCGTAACAGGGCGGATGTTGATCAGGCTCTGAGGGGTGACAGAATCCAGATCCTGCACGGTCATACGCTCCCGAATCACACGCTCCAGGCGGGTGAAGCCCACACGGAGCTGGTTCTGCAGCAGCTCGCCCACGCAGCGCAGACGACGGTTGCCCAGATGGTCAATGTCATCCACGGTGCCCACACCGGCAGCCACGCAGCACAGATAGTTGATGGAAGCCAGAATGTCATCGGCAATGATGTGCTTGGGAATCAGGTCATCCCGGCGCAGCTCAATGGCCTCGCCCCAGTCGCTGGGGTTCTGAGCCAGCATCTCACGCAGGACAGAGAAACGGACCTTCTCCTTGATGCCGTACTGAGCGGGGTCGAAATCCACGAAGTTGGCCATATCGACCATATCGTTAGAGAACACCTTTACGGTTCTGCCGCCCTCTACAGTCAAAACGGCCTGATTTACGCCTCGTGCAGACAACTCATGGGCACGTGCACGGTCAATGGCCTCACCAGGCATAGCCAGGATCTCACCGGTCAGGGGGTCCACAATGGGCTCTGCGGGAATCTGTCCGGACAGACGGGACCAAATGTCCATCTTCTTATTGAATTTGTAGCGTCCTACGGTAGAAACATCATACCGACGGGCGTCAAAGAACAGAGCCTGCATATAGGCCTCGGCATTTTCCACCGTGGGAGGCTCGCCGGGGCGCAGACGGCGGTAGATTTCCAGCAGGGACTCTTCCCGGGTCTTGCAGGTATCCTTATCAATGGTAGCATTGATGAAGGGATCTTCTCCAAACAGCTCCTTGATCTGGGCATCGGTTTCCACGCCCAGAGCACGGATCAGGCAGGTAATGGGCAGTTTGCGGTTCTTGTCGATGCGGACATAGAACACATTCTGGTTGTCGGTCTCATACTCCAGCCATGCGCCACGGTAAGGGATTACGGTGGTGGTATAGGTATGCTGGTCGGCCTTATCCACCTCATGGCCATAGTACATGCCGGGAGAACGGACGATCTGAGAAACAATGACGCGCTCGCCGCCGTTGATGACGAAAGTACCGCCATTGGTCATAATGGGGAAGTCACCCATGAAGATCTCTTGCTCTTTGATCTCATCGGTGTTGGTATTACGCAGACGGACCCGAACCTTAACCGGCCGGGCATAGGTAGCATCCCGCTCCACGCACTCCTCTACGGTATACTTGGGCTTATCCTTCATGGAGAAATCCAGGAAGGACAGCTCCAGCTTACCGCTGAAGTCCGTGATCGTGCCTACATCCCGAAAGACTTCCTGCAGGCCCTTATCGAGGAACCACTGATAGGAGTCCTTCTGGATTTTCAGAAGGTTTGGCATTTCCAGGATTTCTTGGTATTTGGCGTAGCTCTTACGAACAGTCTTGCCAAACAGCTGATCCTTGACTTTTGCCATGTGCGTCATCACTGCCTTTCTTTTCGACAAAGTCGGAATAATATAGCGCGAAACATCCAATAATGATACGCGCGGGTTCGTTGATACTTTTGAAATTTTCGGGTCTTGACAGCGGCCCGGCACTGTGGTAATATAACCCTGCAAGATGGGTACCTAGGCAGTGCATACTACCACAGCATGGACTATTATGGTATCACATCTTTTTTCTTTTGTCAATATTTCCAAAGCAAAAAGGCTACTTTTGACATGGTGCACAAAGTCAGCCTGTTTCTACCGTCGCTTTTTCTATTGTGCCGCCTTCCCCTGCGGGAGACGGCGTTTTTCTTTTTTGCGGCGTTTTCTCCCCGGTCTTACGAAAATTACACAACGGGCTGACTTACCAAGCGGCAAGTCAGCCCGTTTCTGATTTTCCGGCAGAAACCGTCCTTATCTTCCCAAACGCATTTTGAAATCAGCGTAATCAAATCGGGTCAGCTGTTCCAGCTCCCCTGTCCGGGTATGTCTCCAGATATTAGGAAGCGGCATTCCGTTAAAGGTGTTATTTTTGCAGGTGGTATAGATTGCCATGTCCCCAAAAATCAACAGATCTCCTTCGTGCAGTTCCCGGTCAAAGGAATAGTCTCCCACCACATCTCCGGCCAAGCAGGTAGGGCCCGCCAGGCGGTAGGAGAAGGGACCGTCATTGCCTTCTGTTCCCCCGTAGAGCGGCGGCACATAGGGCATTTCGATCACATCCGGCATATGGCAGGCGGCGCTGGCATCCAAAATGGCAATGGAACGATCTCCGTTACGGACAATATCCAAAACCCGGCACACAAAGAATCCTGCATTTAGGGCCACCGCCTCGCCCGGTTCCAAATAGACCTGTAGATCCCACTTACATTGGGCTTTTTGGATACAGGCTTCCAGCCGGGCAATATCGTAGCCCGGGCGGGTAATGTGGTGACCTCCGCCCATGTTCAGCCATTTCATTCCCGGCAGAATGTCCCCAAACTTCTTCTCCACCGCGTCCAGCGTGGTTTCCAACGCATCGGAATCCTGTTCACAGAGAGTATGAAAATGGAGACCATCCAGAAGCTTCAAAAGTGCCGGGGTCATCTCTGCATCCCAAACCGCTCTGGTGACCCCCAAGCGGCTGCCATTGGCGCAGGGATCATAAATTTCGTGGCCCTCCTGGGTGGAGCACTGGGGGTTGATCCGCAGACCAATGCTCTTGCCCCTTTCTTTTGCGGCCGGGCCGAATCTTTGCAGCTGGCGGATGGAATTGAACACAATATGGTCTGCATAGTTCAGCAGTTCTTCAAATTCGTCCTGCCGATAGGCTGCACAAAATACATGGACTTCCCTGTCCGGCATTTCCTCCCTGCCCAGTCTGGCTTCATAGAGGCCGCTGGCCTCCGTACCTGCCAGATAGGCAGACAGCTTCCCGTAAAAGTCGTAGTTCGAGAAGGCTTTCTGTGCAAGAAGAATTTTACAGCCGGTGTTTTTCATCACAGAGGCAAGAATTTCTCCATTTCTGCACAGCTGCGCTTCTTCAATGACATAACTTGGAGTAGGCAGCCCTCCGAAGACCGTCTCCGGCGTACTGTACCCCAGCGCAGCAAATCGGGGGTCTAATTTCCGTTCCATCAATCCACCAGAGTGGGGGCGTGATTTTCACGACGGGGCAGGCCATGCTGATCCAGCGCATCCAGGAAGGGATCGGGATTCATCTCCTCCACCGTATAGACACCGGCTTTGTTCCACTGGCCGGTCAGCATCATCATAGCACCGCACATGGCAGGCACCCCGGTGGTGTAGCTGATGGCCTGACTCTGCACTTCTTTGTAGCACTCCTGATGGTCGCAGACATTATAGATATAGTAGGTCTTGTCCTCACCATTCTTCTTGCCGGTGAAAATACAGCCAATGTTGGTCTTGCCGTGGGTACGGGGGCCAAGGCTGGCAGGATCGGGCAGCAGCGCCTTCAGGAACTGAATGGGAACAATCTCCTTGCCTTCAAACTGGATGGGCGTTGTGGACAGCATCCCCACATTTTCCAGACACTTCATATGGGTCAGGTAGCTCTGGCCGAAGGTCATGAAGAAGCGGATTCTTTGAACCTCAGGAATGTTGAGTGCCAGAGACTCGATCTCCTCGTGGTGCAGCAGGTACATATCCTTCCGGCCAACGCTGTCGAAGTCATACTCCCGTTTGATGGCCATAGGAGGAATCTCCACCCAGTGACCGTCCTCCCAGTAGCTGCCGGGGGCAGAGACTTCACGCAGGTTGATTTCAGGGTTAAAGTTGGTAGCGAAGGCATAGCCATGATCGCCGCCATTGCAGTCCAGAATGTCAATGGTATCAATGGTGTCAAACTCATGCTTCTTTGCATAGGCGCAATATGCCTGGGTTACGCCGGGGTCAAAACCACAGCCCAGCAGTGCCATGAGGCCGGCCTTCTCAAACTTTTCCTTATAAGCCCACTGCCAGCTGTAATCAAAATAGGCAGAGAAGCCCTTCTCCTTGCAGCGTTTTTCATAAATGGCACGCCACTTTGGATCATCGGTATCCTCAGGCTCATAGTTTGCAGTATCCATATAGTTGACACCGCAGGCCAGGCAGGCGTCCATAATGGTAAGGTCCTGATAAGGCAGGGCGATGTTCATAACCAGATCGGGCTTGTAGCTGTTGATGAGATCTATGACCTGCTGCACATCGTCGGCATCCACCTGTGCGGTGGTGATCTTCGTGGCGGTCTTGCCCTCCAGCTCCTGTGCCAGTGCATCACACTTGGACTTTGTGCGGCTGGCAATGCACAGTTCGGTGAACACTTCGCTGACCTGGCAGCACTTCTTAATGGCAACAGCAGCCACACCGCCGCAGCCGATAACCAATACTCTACTCATAAGATATCTCCTTCATTCTTTTATTGTGGTGAAATGATTTTTAGTTCAGAGCCAAAATCAATTCTCTCAAAACCTTGCAGGCCATTGCTGTGGAAATCCCGCTGTGGTCCAGCATGGGGGCCAGTTCATTGACATCCCCTGCCACCACATTGGTTTCACTGACGGCAAGAATCGCCTCCAGGAGCTGAGGAAAGGTCACGCCCCCAGCCTCCGGAGTTCCTGTTCCGGGAAATACGGAGGGGTCCAGGCAGTCCAGATCAATGGTAACATACACCGGCACACGGGTGGCTTTCAATTCCTCTACCAGTTCTCTGAGACCGTCAAAACAGAACGGGTGCATTTCCGTGTGCGCTTTGGCGAATCGGAACTCTTCCCGGTCTCCGCTGCGGATGCAGAACTGATGGATTCTGCCATCGCCCAGAAGATCGTGGCAGCGGCGGATGACGCAGGCATGGCTGAGTTTTGCGCCCAGATAGTCCTCCCGCAGATCCGCATGGGCATCAAAGTGGATGATATGAAGATCCGGATGTTGTTCAAATACCGCCCTGACAGCGCCCAATGTCACCAGATGTTCTCCGCCAATGAGAAGCGGAATCTTCCCATCTCCCAGAATTTCCTTTGTCCGCTCTTCAATATCACTGAGAGCCGCCTGCGCACTGCCAAAGCACAGCTCCAAATCTCCGCTGTCGAAGGTGTGGTAATCACACAGGTCCTTGTCCTGATATGGGCTGTAGGTCTCCAGACCAAAGCTCTCGTGGCGCATCGCCGCAGAGCCGAACCGGGCACCGGGACGGAAGCTGGTGGTAGAATCAAAGGGGGCACCGAAGAGAACGATATTTGCCTCCTCGTAGGGGCTGTCGCAGCCGATAAATGTTTCTACATTTCTGTTCATGCCTCAACCTCCTCAAGCATACGCTCCAAAAATGCAGGCAGATAAAACGCACCTACATGGAGTTTTGTGGTATAATAGTTGGTTTTCAGGTGAAAATCCTCCCATTTCTTTGGATCCATGTCGCTAATGGGGTGATATTTCTTACTGGCAAAGCCAAAGAGCCAGTAACCGGCCGCATAGGAAGGAATGTGCGCCTGGTAAACCCGACTGATGGGAAAGGTACTCACAATTCTCTTATGGCTGCGCTTCATGGCGTCTGCATCATGGCGATAGAAGGGGCTTCCCTGCTGATTGACCATGATTCCGTCTTCCCGCAGGGCGTGATAGCAAATGCCGTAAAATTCCCGGGTAAAGTAGCCCTCGGAGGGGCCGAAGGGATCCGTAGAGTCCACGATGATCAAATCATACTGATTGGTGCACCGTCTGATATACCTGAGGGCATTGTCAAAGTAGATGTGCACCCGGCTGTCGTCCAGACGGCTGGCATTTTCCGGAAGATAGGTCTTGCAGGCCTCCAATACCGCCGGGTCCATCTCCACCAGATCAATTCTCTTGACCTGATCGTATCTTGCCAGTTCATGGACAACGCCGCCGTCTCCTGCGCCGATCACCAGAACATCCTGAATATTTGGATGGACCGCCATGGGCACATGGGTAATCATTTCGTCATAAATAAAAGAGTCCCGCTCAGTCAGCATAACGCTCCCGTCCAGGGTCAGGACCCGTCCAAACTCCGGGGTCTCAAAAATATCGATCTGCTGATAGTCGCTTTTCTTGGAATACAGATGGCGATTGACCCGCATACTGTGCTTTACATCCGGTGCATGAAATTCACTGAACCAAAATTCCATTTTGCTCCCTCCTTACACCAACACATTCAGATGGAGAATATCCGGATCTTCAGGGCCTGTCATAGAACAGCCTTTGATCTTAGCGTACTCAATATAGTCCAGAATATCTGCCGTGATTCTCTCCCCGGGGGCCAGAATGGGGATTCCGGGAGGATAACACATGACAAATTCACTGCACACGCAGCCCTCACTCTGTCGAAGCGGGACACTCTTTTTAGGCGCATAGAAAGCTTCCTGGGGGCTTGCCACCACCACCGGATCAATATATTCCTGATTGAGAAGGCCGGAATGGTCCTTCTGATATCTGCGGCGGATTTCCGCCAAAGCACTGACCAGCCGCTCCAGCTCCTGGGGCCGGTCGCCAATGGAAAGGTATGCCAAAATGTTACCGATATCACCGAACTCGATTTGAATGTCATATTCGTCACGCAGGATATCATAGACCTCAATGCCGGCCAAGCCGATCTCTCTTGTGTGGACGCTGAGTTTCGTGGGGTCAAAGTCAAAGATGGAGTTGCCGTTGATCAGTTCCTTGCCAAAGGCATAATAGCCGCCAATGGCGTTGATTTCCTCTCGGGCGTACTCCGCCATGGAGACCACCTTGGAAAAGACCTCTCTTCCCCGCAGAGCCAGATTGCGGCGGCTGATGTCCAGGCTGGACATGAGAAGATAGCTGCCGGAAGTGGTCTGGGTCAGGTTGATGATCTGCCGCACATATCCCTCATTGACATTGGGGCCCAGCAGGAGCAAACTGGACTGGGTCAGGCTGCCGCCGCTTTTGTGCATGGATACCGCCGCCATATCCGCACCGGCTTCCATAGCAGAAATCGGCATTCCTGCCCCAAAATAGAAATGCGTGCCGTGGGCCTCATCTGCCAGGCAGTACATCCCCGCAGCATGGGCCATCCGGACAATGGCCTTGAGATCGCTGCAAATCCCATAGTATGTCGGATTATTGACCAGCACCGCCACTGCATCGGGATTCTCCCGGATGGCTTTTTCCACCTGCTGTCTCTGCATTCCCAGCGAAATGCCCAGTCTGTGATCCACCTCGGGATTGACATAGACGGGAACCGCACCGCACAAAACCAGGGCATTGATTACACTTCTGTGAACATTGCGGGGAAGAATGATCTTGTCTCCTCGTTTACAGGTGGACAAAACCATACTCTGTACAGAACTGGTGGTACCGCCCACCATCAGGAAGGCGTGGGCCGCTCCAAACGCATCTGCTGCCAGGATCTCCGCTTCCCGGATGACCGAAGTGGGGTGGCACAGATTGTCCAGAGGCTTCATGCTGTTTACATCCACCGCCACGCACTGCTTGCCCAAAAATTCGGTCAGCTCCGGGTTGCCGCGGCCATGCTTGTGTCCGGGAACATCAAAGGGAACCACCCGCATCTGGCGAAAGGTCTGCAGCGCCTCATAAATCGGAGCCTTGTTCTGGTCCAATGTTTCCGGTTCTTTTTTCACTTCATCCATTTCCATATAACACCTCGCAAAAAAGAAAAAACGCAAGTTGCTTTTACACAACTTGCGTTTGTATCAACATGGTTTTCTTGCCGAAACCTGCTTCAAATAATCTAGGAAGAAAAGACCTCTCCATCTTTCTTATTTGTTATAGGGTTTCAAAACACACAGAGTCTATATAGCAACATTACTTTTACTACTCTTTATTGACCGTTTCACAAGTATGCGTAAGACGCATTTCGGTTATGAAGTAACCAACTTATAAACTTCGAGTCTCAGACTCGATCAACAAAGCGGCAAGCCGCAACCGGCAATGGACCAGGCTGTCCGTATGGCCTCTACGCTCCAGAGGAGTGGTCCGTAAAATCGCTTGAAGTGACTCTATGCGAAGTCATATTTCACTCGGATTATATTGCAGAGAATCCGGTTTGTCAAGTAGTATTTGTCAAATATCACCAAAATTCAAAGAGTTTCTACAGAGTCCGTCTCCGCATTTGGTGATATTCTTGACAATCTTTCCGTCCATTTCCCTGATTTGTGCTGCAATGGGCGGCATGATACACTTATTTTTGAGTTTCTGCTATATAGCTTTCAATGTATGGTATCTGAATTGCAAAAGTATGGCAAACGCCAAAGAGAAGCAGGATTTGCAGAGCAATCACGCAAGAAAATGTCTGTACACCACAAAAAGTTGTGGTATAATAAAGACAGTTACAGTTCCCGCAGTGCCTCTACCAAAGCGGTCTTTCCCGCAGCAACTTCCGATTTCTGCTTGATGACCCTTGCAGGGACACCTGCCACGACGCTGCCGGCGGGAACATCGTTCACAACCACAGCGCCTGCGGCAACCACGGCGCCCCGGCCTACCCGGACGCCCTCCAGAATGACGGCGTTGGCACCGATGAGCACATCATCTTCGATGACCACAGGGGTTGCGCTGGCAGGCTCCACAACGCCGGCCAGAACCGCACCCGCTCCCACATGGCAGTTTGCGCCCACCGTTGCACGGCCGCCCAGAACGGCGCCCATGTCGATCATGGTTGCCTTTCCGATGATGGCGCCGATATTGATGACGGCTCCCATCATAATCACTGCACCGTCATGGATCTCCACCTGATCCCGAATGATGGCACCGGGCTCAATGCGGGCGTTGAGATTCTTTTTATCCAGGAGGGGCACCGCAGAATTTCTGCTGTCATTTTCGATGAGCAGATCCTGGATGCGTTCTTTCTGCGCTTCCAGCAGCGGGGCGATCACCTTCCAGTCTCCAAAAACAATTTTGGTATTGGCGCCTGTGGGAAACTCTTTGGCGCCTGTAAAGGAAGTAGGCTCCTTTTCCCAGATATAAACCTTCACCGGGGTTTTCTTTTCAGCGCTGCGGATAAACTCAATAATCTGTTCTGCGTTCATATGAGGACGCTCCTTTTCTCTTTTTTCTTTAGCATACCACGAATGCCTTCAAATTACAACCGGAGGAATTGATTATGAACTTATATGAAGATCGTCGTGCTTTGCACAAAATTCCGGAGCTGGTGAAAGATCTTCCTCTCACCATGGCCTATATTCATAACGCACTGAAGCCCCTGCGCTGCCAAATCCTTACCCCGGCAGAAAGCTCCATCTGCGCCTACTTTGACTTTGGAAAACCCGCTACCCTGGCCTTCCGGGCAGACATGGACGCTCTGCCGGTTACGGAAAACACCGGGCTTGCCTTCGCCTCCTGCCACCCGGGAAAAATGCACGCCTGCGGACATGACGGCCATATGGCCATGGCTTTGGAGCTGGCCCGCCGGGTAAACGGGGCCCAAGAGCTTCCCCACAACATTCTGATCGTATTTCAGCCTGCGGAGGAAACCTTGGGCGGAGCAAAAGATCTTTGCCTCAGCGGTGTGTTTGAACAATACCACACCCGAGCCATTTTCGGCCTGCATCTGTGGCCGGATCTGCCTGTGGGAACCGTTTCTTCCATCCCCGGCGGCATGATGTGCAGATCTTCCGAGGTCACTCTCACCGTAACGGGCCGTTCTGCTCATGTAGGGCGGGCCTCCGAAGGACTGGACGCCATGGAAGCCGCTGTTCGGTGGTATCAGGGTGCTCTTGCTCTGGAGCGTAGGCTTCCGACGGAAACCTTCCGTCTTTTGAAATTCGGAAAATTTACGGCCGGGGTTGTCCGCAACGCTTTGGCCGGCTCTGCCGTTGTGGAAGGGACCCTGCGTGCTCTGGAAGACTCCGTCTTTGACTCCCTCAAAAACGGCCTGGATGAGCTGGCCGAGGAGATTGCCGGAGAAACCGGCTGTACCCTGAAGCTTCACTATTCCGACGGCTATCCCGCCGTGTGGAATGACAGTGCCCTGTTGCAGCAGATCGAAACCATCTATCCCATGGAGCGTCTGGACTGTCCGGCTCTTATCACCGAGGACTTCTCCTGGTACCAGCGGTTTCTTCCCGGTGTGTTTTCCTTCGTTGGCTGCGGCCCCGCTCCTGCGCTCCATTCCAATGATTTCCAGTTTGACGAAAAAGCCCTGGAAGTTGGCGCCGATTTTCTGTGGCGCATTGCGGAGGCTCTGGAATGGAACTGAATCGGTCCCTGGACGGTCTTCGGCTTGGAGGAATCCGCCGCTACACCAACCTTGCCCGAGAGGCAGGCGGCTGCATCTTCCTCACCTTGGGAGAGCCGGAGTTTGATACCCCTCAACCCATCCGGCAGGCCGCAAAGGATGCATTGGATCAGGGCTTTACCCACTACACCGCCAACGCCGGTGACCTTTCCCTGCGGCAGGCAATTTCCCAGTTTGAAGCAGAAAAGCGCGGGCTTTGCTACAGTCCCGATGAGATTCTGATTACTCTGGGAGCCACAGAGGCCATTTACAGCGCCATGAGCGCCGTATTGAATCCCGGAGATGAGGTTCTGATTCCCACCCCGGCTTTCAGCCTCTATGATACCGTGGCCCGTATGGCCGGGGCCGTGCCCGTGTCCATTTCCACTGCAAAAGACGGCTTTCAGCTGACTGCCCAATCAGTGGAGCAGGCGTTGACCAATAAAACAAAGCTTCTGATTTTGAACTCTCCCAACAACCCCACCGGCGTGGTCTATTCCAGAGAGCACCTCACCCGGATTGCACGGCTCGTTGCATCCAGAGACATTCTGGTTCTGTGTGACGATGTATATTGGGGGCTTGGTCCCTGCTTTACCTTCACGCAATTTACAGATCTGAAAGAAAAAATTCTGGCGGTACAGAGCTTTTCCAAGCCCTACGCCATGACAGGCTGGCGCATGGGATACCTGATGGCTCCCGCCTCCCTTTTGCAGCGTATCACCGTGGTGCACAGCCACGCAGTGACCTGCGCCCCCGCCATGCTGCAAGCCGCCTGCAAAGAGGCACTTCGTTTTGACCCTGCTTCCTTTGCCGGCAGATATGAAGAACGCAGAGTGTACCTTCTGGACCGCCTTCAGAAAATGGGGCTGCCCTGTCCCCCGGTGCAAGGTGCCTTCTATACATTTCCCCGGGTATCGCACCTGTGCGACAGCGATGAGGCGTTTTGCGTTCGCCTGATTCACGAGGCAAAAGTTGCCACCGTTCCCGGCTCCGTCTTCGGAGCTCCCGGATACCTTCGCATGTCCTACTGCTGTTCCATGGAAGAACTGAGCACTGCCATGGACCGATTGGAGCAGTTTTTATCCACACTTTGATTGTGACCAAAATTTACAGAAAGACAGGAGAATATACCATGAAAAACGAGATTTTCCGTGGCATTGGCACCGCTCTGGCGACTCCCATGAACCTGGACGGCTCCATTGACTATGAGTCCTTCGGCCGTCTCATTGATTGGCAGATTGAATCAGGGATCAATGCCCTGATTGCCTGCGGCACCACCGGCGAAAGTGCCACCATGACCGAGGAAGAGCACAAAGAGGTGATTCGCTTCACCGTGGAGCGTGCTGCCGGACGGGTCCCCGTGATAGCAGGCACCGGAAGCAATAATACCGCCCGGGCCATCTCCATGACAAAGTACGCCTGTTCCGTAGGTGCAGATGCATGTCTCCTGGTAGCCCCTTACTACAACAAGGCAACCCAGGAGGGACTGATCGCCCACTATACCGCCATTGCCGACGCATCCACCAAGCCTCTGATCCTGTACAACATTCCTTCCCGCACCGGCTGCAACCTGCTGCCTGCCACCTGCGCCGCTCTGGGGAAGCATCCCAGAATCGCCGCCGTGAAGGAAGCCTCCGGCGACATCAGCCAGATCGTATCCGTTGCCGCCATGGCCGGCCAGGACATGGACCTTTACTCCGGCAATGACGACCAAATCGTTCCCATTCTGGCCATGGGCGGAATCGGCTGCATTTCCGTGATGTCCAACCTGATGCCCAGGCAGACACTGGAAATCTGCCAGCGGTTTTTTGCAGGAGATGTGGCAGGGGCTGCAAAGCTTCAATGTAAGCTTTTGAACCTGATTCGTCTGCTGTTTTGTGAGGTGAATCCCATCCCCGTAAAAGCCGGTCTTGCAGCCATGGGATACGGAGAAGGGGGCATCCGCCTGCCCCTCACCCCAATGAGTGAAGGAAACAGAGAAAAACTCCTGCTGGAGATGAAGAAGCTGGGGGTGCTGGCATGAGAGCAATTATAAACGGTGCCGCAGGAGCCATGGGCAGGGAGCTTCATAAGCTTCTGGACTTAGGGGAGCAGAACGGCTCTGTCGCCGCCCTTGTGGATGTGCAGGGAGGAGAGGGTATCGTTACCGACTTTTCCCAAGTTGATGGGCCTGCCGATGTGGTGATTGACTTCTCCTTCCACACTGCCACCGGCAATGCCGTTGCCTACGCTCTGGCACACAAGCTTCCTCTGGTGGTGGGCACCACGGGCCATACCCCCCTGGAGCAGGAAGAAATCCTAAATGCCGCCAAGGAGATCCCCGTCTTTTACACCGGAAATATGAGCCTCGGCATTGCGGTTCTGTGCAAGCTCACGCAGGACGCACTCCGATTTTTTCCACAGGCCGATGTGGAAATTCTGGAAGTGCATCACAATCGGAAGGCCGATGCGCCAAGCGGTACTGCCCTGATGCTGGCCAAGGCGGTGCAGGCCGTCCGGCCCAACGCCACCATTCACTGCGGCCGTTCCGGCCAGTGCAAGCGCACAAAGGAGGAAATCGGCATTTCTTCCCTCCGCCTGGGCAATGTGGTGGGAATCCATGAGGTTCATATCTCCACCGGCACCCAGAGTCTGACCTTGAAGCATGAGGCCCACGACCGCAGCCTGTTTGCCCAGGGTGCTTTGCAGGCAGCCTCCTTCCTTCTGGGAAAGGCCCCCGGCCGCTATGATATGGAGCAACTGGTCAGCCAATAAAAAGGAGAGCGCATTCCTATGATTACAGCTAAATTCGGCGGTACCTCTCTGGCAGATGCCGCACACTTTACTATGGTTCGGGACATCCTGGCCCAGGACCCGGAGCGAAAATTCATTGTAGTTTCTGCCCCCGGCAAGCGCACCCCCGATGATACCAAAATTACAGACCTTTTGTACCGCTGTCACCAGGCCTCTCGTCAGGGCGGGGATGTGGCAGCTACCTTTGCCCCGGTGCAGGCCCGTTTTCAGGAAATCATGGACGAGCTGCACCTGGATTTGGATTTAAGCCATGAATTCCAAGCCACTCTATGGGCTATGGAGCGTGGTGCAGGGGAGGCATTCTGTGCCAGCCGGGGAGAATATTTCAGCGGACGCATTATGGCCTCTCTTCTGGATCTTCCCTTCTTGGACCCTGCGCAGTGCGTCTTTTTTGACAAAGCAGGCCATTTTGACAGCGAAGCCGCCAATGAAACCTTGACGTCGAAACTTCAGGGCCTTTCCGGCGCCGTCATGCCCGGATTCTATGGCGGTATGCCTGACGGCACCGCCGCCACCTTCTCCCGGGGCGGTTCCGACATCTCCGGTGCCATTCTGGCACGGGCCTCCGGTTCCAGTGTCTACGAAAACTGGACCGATGTGTCCGGTGTTTTGGCCGCAGATCCCCGGGTGGTAGCAAATCCCTCCCACATTGGCACCATTACCTATACCGAAGTGCGAGAGCTGGCCTATTTGGGTGCTACGGTTCTTCATGAGGATGCCATCTATCCTGTGAAACTGGCTGGGATCCCGGTCCACATCCGCAACACCATGACCCCCAGTGCCCACGGCACCTGGATTGTGGCCCAATCTCACGAGCCCGCAGGCGCCATTACAGGACTGGCCGGCCGCAGGGGCTATTCTGCCATTCAGGTGGAAAAGGAGCGTTCCAACACCGAAATCGGTTATTGCCGGAAAATTCTCTCCTGTCTGGAGCGCAACGGGGTTCCCTTTGAGCATCTGGCCACAGGCATTGGCAGCGTATCTCTGGTGGCTCCTACCAGCTATCTGGACAAGTGCCGAGCCGATCTTCTGGAAGATATTCGTGCTTGCGTAAACCCGGACACCTTGCAGATTTGTGATGGTCTCGCCATGATTGCCGTGGTGGGCCGTGGTATGGCCGGTCGGCCCCATGTGGCTGCAAAGGTCTTTACCGCCGTTGCCAATGCAGGCGTCAATGTACGCCTCATTGACCAAGGCACAAAAGAACTGAATATTGTCTTGGGTGTGGAAGAAAAAGACTATGAAATTGCCATGAACGCCATTTTCAACAGTTTCTTCCCCTAATAAACCAGCCGGGGGCTTCCTTTCGGAGCCGCCCGGCTTCTTTTTGCTTCCATGTTGAAAATAGTAGACAAAAAATACGTTTTGTTTTTATGTACTTTCCACATGGATTGCTGTAGTGTGAAATTTGAGTTGCGTAATCTTCCGGCTTCCTGTAAAATAGACCACAGAATACAAAGGAGGCCAGCATATGACCTTAACAGAGTTTTTTACTCAGCACCCCAAGGTTGCTTTGGGTTTTTCCGGCGGCGTCGATTCGGCCTATCTGCTTTACTGTGCGAAAAAATGCGGTGCCCAGGTGGGGGCTTTTTTTGTGAAAACCCCATTTCAGCCTGCCTTTGAGCTTGAAGATGCCAGGAATCTTTCTTTGGAGCTGGGCGTGGAGCTGACCGTGCTGTACGCGGACCCCTTGTCAGATCCGAAAATTCGAGAAAATCCGGGAAACCGCTGCTATCTCTGTAAAAAAATGATTTTCTCTTCCATTGCAACAGCTGCGAAGAATCAGGGCTATCCTGTTTTACTGGATGGAACAAACGCTTCTGACGATGTGGCAGACCGCCCCGGATATCAGGCGCTGCAAGAATTGCAAGTTCTCTCCCCCCTCCGACTGTGCGGCCTTACAAAGGAGGAAATCCGCAAATGCTCCCAGGATGCCGGTCTTTTTACCTGGGACAAGCCGGCTTATGCCTGCCTGGCCACACGGATTCCAACCGGAACTCCCATTACCGATTCTGTGTTACACAATACGGAGGCCGCTGAAGATTGCCTCCGCGCCATGGGGTTTCGAGATTTTCGGGTGCGGTATCTGGCAGGATCTGCCCGGATTCAGGTTCCGGCCTCTGACTTTCCCCGGATCATCTCCATGCGGCAATCCATCCGGCAGGCCTTGCTGCCTTACTACGACCATATTCTTCTGGATTTGGAGGAACGGCTATGAGCGATTGCACCACAAAAGACATTCTCCGTCAGGTAAAAGACGGCTCTCTCACCATTGAAGATGCCATGCTCCAGCTGAAACTGGAACCTTTCCATGACCTGGGCTACGCCAAGGTAGACCACCACCGCCGTCTGAGGCAGGGGATCCCCGAGGTCATCTATGGAGCCGGAAAGACAACGGAGCAAATGATTGGCATTATATCAGACATGAAGAAAGCGGGTCAAGAAACGATTCTCATCACCCGGCTTTCCACGGAAGCTGCACAGACCATAAACGCAGTTCATCCTTTAAGCTATAACCAGGCCGGACGCATTGCCGTCATCGGAGACATACCAAAGCCCAGCGGCCTGGGACAAATTGTGATTGCCACCGGCGGCACCAGTGATATCCCCGTGGCAGAGGAGGCCGCCATCACAGCACAGGCCCTAGGAAATCAGGTGCTGCGGCTCTATGATGTGGGCGTTTCCGGCGTCCATCGGCTCCTTTCTCATATGGAATATCTTATGAACGCCTCCGTGATCATTGCCATTGCCGGTATGGAAGGAGCGTTGGCCAGTGTCGTGGGCGGCCTTGCGGATTGTCCGGTCATTGCCGTGCCCACCAGCGTGGGCTACGGCGCATCCTTTCAGGGCCTGTCCGCCCTTCTTTCCATGCTCAATTCCTGCGCCAGCGGCATCTCCGTCGTAAATATTGACAATGGCTTTGGAGCCGGATATCTGGCCAGTATGATTAACCACATGGAGGCAAAAGCATGAAAACACTATATCTGGATCTTTCCATGGGAGCTGCCGGAGATATGCTGGCCGCATCCCTGATTTCTCTGCTGCCTGATCCCCAGGACTTTATCACTACACTGAATCAACTGGGTCTTCCCGGCGTGACCTATACGCTGGAACCCTCCGTCAAGTGCGGGATCACAGGCACTCACCTGACCGTTACGGCCTACGGCCAGGAAGAGGGCGAACACTCTCATGAACATTCTCATGAACATTCTCATGAACATTCCAACGAGCACTCTCACACCCACAACGATCTGCACCGGATCCGCCATCTGGTGAAGGAGCACATTACCCTCCCCAACGCAGTCTTAGACAATGTGCTGGCGGTTTATGACCTTCTGGCCCAGGCGGAAAGTCAGGTGCATGGCGTTCCCATAGACGAAATTCACTTTCATGAAGTGGGTACTCTGGATGCCATTGCAGATATTACCGCTGTGTGCTATGCACTGCACCTTCTGGCTCCTGAAGAAATTGTGGCCTCCCCGGTGCATGTGGGAGCAGGTCAGGTCCGGTGTGCCCACGGCATTCTGCCGGTACCGGCTCCTGCAACAGCAAATCTGCTCACCGGGATCCCCATTTACTCCGGTACCATTCAGGCAGAGCTGTGCACCCCCACAGGTGCCGCCCTCTTAAAGCACTTTGTCACTCGTTTTGGGTCCATGCCCACCCTTACCGTAGAAGCACTGGGATACGGCATGGGCAAGAAAGATTTTGAAGCAGCCAACTGTGTCCGGGCCATTCTGGGCGATCAGGCCCCCGCTCCGGACACTGTGGTCAGCCTTGCCTGCAATCTGGATGACATGACACCGGAGGCACTGGGCTTTGCTCAGGAGCGGCTCTGGGAGATGGGGGCTTTGGAGGTCTATACCACTCCCATCGGCATGAAGAAAAACCGCCCCGGCATTCTTCTCACCTGCCTGTGCAAACCCAAAGATGCCGAGCGCTGCACCCAGGCTCTTTTGCGGCACACCACTACCCTGGGGGTTCGCCGCCAGGAGCTGATCCGCACCACCCTTGTCCGCCGCTTTGAAACCTGCGATACCCCCTATGGCCCTGTGCGCATGAAATACGCGGGAGATAAGAAAAAGCCGGAATATGAGGATGTGGCAAAAATCGCCAGAGAGCAGAATCTTACTTTGGCCCAGGTAGAGGCTCTTCTTGAAATATAAAATCAGTACCGTCTCATCGATTTGAGACGGTACTTTTTCTTGCAGCCTTCACCGATTGCAGCAGCCTCTTCCGTTTTGGAACCATGCCGGTTTCTGTCTCGGAACCAGACATTTCTCCGGATCCATCTCTACCAAAATGATATCGGAACCAATCCGCCGGATACAGCACCAGGGAATTACATAGTCCCCTCTTCTTCCAAAAAGCCCCAAAAAGCGGCAAGGCCCCGGAACTATGAGGGACAGTACCTGTCCATCCGGAATACGCACCTCCACATCCACTACATATCCAAGCCGCTGTCCGTCCGAAATGCTGATGACCTCCATACATCGAAGATCTGTCACCCGTCTTCCCATGGGCCCCCTCCTTCCTTTGCTACAGCCTATGCACCTTCTCTTCGTTTATGCACAGAAATGCGGTCTTTGTTTTTGTAATCCCATATGCGAATTTCTCTAAGAGAAGCCACTGTCCGCAGGGAGCAGTACTTCTTCTTTTTTGACATGCCGATACATAAATTTCCTAAGATTTTACTCATTGTATCATGTACGCTGAAAATTCCTGTTGACATTTTTAAATTTTTATCTATAATGTGCTTATACACCAAGTACATTATAGATCATTAACAGGAGGATTTATGTGGAAATTATAATCAGCAGCAATACCAGCAAGCCGATCTATGAACAGATCACATCCCAGATGAAGACCATGATTATGAGCGGAGAACTTAGGACCGGAGATCCCATCCCCTCTATGCGTTCCCTCGCAAAGACCATTCATGTAAGTGTGATTACGGTGCAAAAGGCCTATGAGGATCTAGCCAGAGATGGGTTTATTGACACCACTGTTGGCCGTGGAAGCTTTGTAGCCGCCCAAAACAAGGATTTCATTCAGGAGGAGCAGCAGAAACGGGTGGAGGAACATTTGGTGCAGGCAGCAGAAATTGCCCGCACAAACGGAATTCCTCTGGAAAAACTTCTGGAACTTCTAACACTTTTTTATGAGGAGAGTGAATAAATGGACACGGCATTACAAATCAGCAATCTGTGTAAATCTTTTACAGATACAGCTTTTAAGCTGGACCATGTTTCTTTTCAGATTCCCAAAGGTGCAATCATGGGCTTTGTGGGAAAAAACGGTGCAGGAAAAAGCACCACGATCAATGCGATTCTGAACACGATTCAAAGGGACAGCGGTGAAGTGACCATCTTTGGACAAACCATGACCGATAGTCACCGAACGCTCCGGAATGATATCGGCGTGGTGTTCGATACCATTCATTTTTCCGGGGAACTTACCCCCAAGAAGCTGGAAAAGGTATTGAAAGATATCTATGAAAATTGGCAGGAGGCATCGTTCTTTTCTTACCTGGAACGGTTTCAGATTCCCGCAAACAAAAAAATCAAGACACTCTCCCGTGGTATGACTATGAAGCTGTCCATCAGCGTGGCACTGTCCCACAAGGCAAAGCTTTTGATTCTGGACGAAGCCACCGCAGGCCTTGACCCGGTTGCACGTGAGGAATTGCTGGATGTGTTGTTGGAATTTGTGGAGGATGATGAGCACTCGATTCTGATGTCCTCCCATATGTCCGCCGACCTTGAGAAGGTTGCAGATTACATTACCTTTATCGATCAGGGAAAAATCATCCTCACAGAGGAAAAAGATACCCTGCTGTATCAATACGGGATTGCCCGCATGAAGCAGAGTGACTTTGAAAAACTTGACCCGTCGGAGTATCTGGCGGCCAGAAAAAGAG
>JARIBV010000108.1 GCA_029257335.1 Faecousia sp. | reverse complement strand
TCGAACCCTGGCGACACTTTCATGCCCTACGAGATTTCGAGTCACGCCTCTTCGACCAGCTTGAGTACTGCTCCGTATATTTTCACTTCTGTTTTCTCAAATATCTCCAAGCAAATAAGTGCTTTTGGAGCTTAGGGAGAAAGCAGGAGAGAATTCCGAAAAATATTTGATTGTAAAATGCCGAAAAGCCCTTGAAAACCCGGAATTCCCCCAAAATGAGAATAACAGGTTCCGGCGGACTTTCGAATCCGAACCCTTCAACCGCTTGGGTACATCTCCGTATATTCGCTTCTGCTATCTCACTAATATTCAGGTCTAAAACAGGCCTCAAATCTTTGGAGAGAAAAGTAGGAGAGAAATTTCAGAATTATTTGATTTGTAAATGCTGAAAACCCGCATGAATGCTGGATTTCTTGAAGACAGATTTCACAGGGCAAGCCTCGTTTTCGAGTGCGGACCCTTCAACCACTTGGGTACATCTCCATAACAGATATAGAAGGTTCCCAACAATGCTGGATAACGGCAAACTCTTTGCGTACCGAGCTGGCAACTTGGGGATGCTCTGCACTGGGTTTTGCAGGAACCTTCCCATGAGGGAACACTGCAATTTATTATACCAGACTTTTGGAAAAATGCAATCCTAATATGTAAATCGCAGGAAGTTTATAAATATGATGTATTTTTGTATATCGATAAAAAAGTATCATGAAAAGGGGGAATCATGTGAATCAGGGCGGTCAAAATATGCGCTATGCCCCAAAGTGCATTTGTGTTTCTTACATAATAAACAGGAAAATTCTTGTTTCAAAGTTAAGATTCGGGATTCTTTCTATTTGACTCTGGAAGGGGAATATGATAGACTTAGCATGTAAATAGAGGCGCTTTGTGACTGACGGAAATTGTGGAGTACCACAGGGGAGCTTAGCGCTGAGTTTCATGCCGACCGTCTGGGCGTACTTACCTGGAGGGTAAGTGCGCCCTTTTTTCGTTACGAAAAGGAGGAGTTATCCATGAAGAAAGTTGGTATTCTCATGGGCAGCGACAGCGATCTGCCCGTCGTTAAAAAGGCACTGGATACGCTGCGCTCATTTGAGGTGCCCTACGAGGTCCACGTATATTCTGCTCACCGAACCCCCGCCCAGGCGCAGGCATTTTGTGCATCTGCTCAGGACAACGGGTTCGGTGTACTCATTTGTGCCGCAGGTATGGCTGCGCATCTGGCAGGTGCCGCCGCAGCCAATACGGTTCTGCCGGTGATTGGCATTCCCATGGCCTCCGGTGGTCTGGGTGGTATGGATGCACTGCTGTCCACGGTGCAGATGCCCTCCGGCATTCCCGTGGCGACCGTTGCCGTAGGCGGTGCGGCGAACGCTGCCATTCTGGCAGTGCAGATGCTGGCGCTGGAGGACAAGAGCCTGGCTGAAAAGCTGATTGCCCGTCGTAAGGCGGATCAGGAGAAGGTATTGGAAAAGAATATGGCTGTGGAAGCCGAGTTTAACCTGTAAGGAGGATTTTTATCATGGAAAAGAAAGAACAGCTCTACGAAGGAAAAGCCAAGAAGGTATTTATGACTGAGGACCCCGAAAAGCTTATTGTGTCCTATAAGGATGATGCAACTGCATTCAATGGCCTTAAGAAGGGCACAATCTCCGGCAAGGGTGCCATCAACAACCGTATGAGCAACTTCCTTATGGGTATGCTGGAGAAGCAGGGCGTTCCCACCCACTTTGTAGAAGAGCTGAACGACCGGGAGACCGTGGTCAAGAAGGTTTCCATCGTGCCTCTGGAGGTCATTATCCGCAATATTTCTGCGGGCTCCTTTGCAAAGCGCTACGGTGTGGAGGAAGGCATCGTATTTGAAGAGCCTACCATCGAGTTCTCCTATAAAAATGATGACCTGGGCGATCCTCTCATGAACAGCTACCATGCACTGGCACTGAAGCTGGCCACAAAGGAAGAGATCGAGACCATCAAGGCCATGGCATTCCGGGTCGATGAGGTTCTCAAGGCTTACTTCCTGAATCTGGGCATCGAGCTGGTAGACTTCAAGCTGGAGTTTGGCCGCCTCAGCGATGGCACCATCGTTCTGGCTGACGAGATCTCTCCCGATACCTGCCGCCTCTGGGATGCAAAGACCCATGAGAAGCTGGACAAGGACCGTTTCCGCCGTGATCTGGGCGGTGTGGAAGAGGCCTACCAGGAGGTTATGCGCCGCCTGATGGGCGAATAAGGAGGGCTATCCTTGGGCGGATTTTTTGGTGCAGTCTGCAAACGAGACTGCGTTCTTGATGTGTTCTTTGGTGCGGACTACCACTCCCACCTGGGCACTCGCCGGGCTGGCATGGCGATCTATGACAGGGACAAGGGATTCCAGCGCCAGATCCACAGCATCGAAAACACTCCCTTCCGAACCAAGTTTGAAAAGGATTTGGAAGAGTTTCACGGGTGCAGCGGCATGTCCTGCATCAGTGACAACGACCCCCAGCCCCTGCTGGTGAGAAGCCATCTGGGTATTTTTGCCATTGTGATGATCGGGGCAATCAACAACACCGACAAGCTTATCAACACCTATTTTTCTGACCATGGCCACCAGTTCATGGTGATGAGCAGCGGCAAAGTAAATCAGGTGGAGCTGGTTGCGGCTCTCATCAACCAGAAAGACACCCTGGTTGAGGGAATCCGCAATGCCCAGAGCCTCATTGACGGCTCTGCCACCATTCTGGTTTTGCAGGAAGACAGCATCATTGCGGCAAGAGACCGGGTGGGCAGACTGCCGATCCTGGTGGGCAAAAGCGAGGACGGCATGTGTGTCTCCTTCGAGTCCTTTGCCTATCAAAAGCTGGGCTATCATGACCACTATGAGCTGGGCCCCGGAGAGATTGTCCGAATCACCACAGATGAGATCCAGCAGCTGGCAGCACCGGGAGAAAAAATGAAGATCTGCGCATTCCTCTGGAGCTATTACGGCTACCCCAACTCCAATTATGAGGGCCGCAATGTAGAAGTCATGCGCTATACCAACGGCCAGATCATGGCCAGAGATGAGGCGGCCCGGGGAGAAATGCCTGAGGTGGACTATGTGGCAGGCGTGCCGGACTCCGGCATTCCTCATGCCATTGGCTACTCCAACCAGAGCCAAAAGCCATTTGCCCGTCCCTTCGTGAAGTACACGCCCACCTGGCCCCGCTCGTTTATGCCCACCAATCAGGAGGTGCGCAACCGGGTTGCCAAGATGAAGCAGATTCCTGTGCCGGAGTTGATTCAGGATAAAAAGCTCCTGTTTGTGGATGACTCCATTGTTCGGGGCACGCAGCTTCGGGAGACGGTGGAATTCCTCTATGAAAACGGAGCAAAGGAAGTCCATATGCGCTCTGCCTGCCCTCCTATCATGTATGGCTGCAAGTATCTGAACTTCTCTTCCAGCAACTCTGATATGGAGCTTTTGGCCCGCCGTACCGTTCAGAATCTGGAGGGACAGCAGGGACAGAAGCATTTGCAAGAATATGCCGACAGCACCACCAAGCGTGGCAAATGCCTGCTCAAGGCTATTTGTGACGAGATGGGGTTCCACTCTTTGGGTTATCAGTCTCTGGATGGACTTCTGGAGGCCATTGGCCTGGACCGGGATAAGGTTTGTACCTACTGCTGGACCGGCGAGGAATAAAGGATCAGATTCGGGGCACACCTGCCCCGGATATTCCCTCCGACTATTACAATATATATAAAGGAGTCCCAAACATGAACGAGAAGAGCTATTCCGAGAGCTATAAGGCCGCGGGTGTAGATATTACCGCCGGCTATCGTGCGGTGGAGCTGATGAAGTCCCACATTGCCCGAACCAAGAATGAGGGCTGCCTGGATGATATCGGCGGCTTTGGCGGCTGCTTTGGCCTGTCCCTGGGTGGTATGGAGGAGCCTGTTCTGGTCTCCGGCACCGACGGCGTTGGAACCAAGCTGCGTCTGGCCTTCCTGATGGACAAGCATGATACGGTCGGCATCGACTGCGTTGCTATGTGTGTCAATGATGTGATTTGCTGCGGCGCAAAGCCCCTGTTTTTCCTGGACTATATCGCCTGCGGTAAGAATGTGCCCGAGCGGATTGCTGAACTGGTCTCCGGCGTGGCCGAGGGCTGTGTTCAGGCAGGCTCTGCTCTGATTGGCGGCGAGACTGCGGAGATGCCCGGCTTCTATCCCGTGGACGAGTATGACCTGGCCGGCTTCTCTGTGGGCATTGTGGATAAAAAGAAGATGGTGGACCATAAGTCCATGGTGCCCGGGGATGTGATCATCGCCCTGCCCTCTTCCGGTGTCCACTCCAACGGCTTCAGCCTGGTTCGTAAGGTTTTTGATGTGGAGAACAACCCCCATATGAAGGAGCCCTGTGCAGAACTGGGCGGAAAGTCCATTGGCGAGACCCTTTTGACTCCTACTAAGATCTATGTAAAGCCCATGCTGGCCCTGTTCGAGCAGATCAAGGTCAAGGGCGTCAGCCATATCACCGGCGGCGGGTTCTATGAGAATCTGCCCCGGGCCATCCCCGACGGCCTGGGTGCCAAGATCCGCAAAGATGATGTGCGGATCTTGCCCATCTTTGACCTGATTGCCAAGACCGGAAATATTCCCCAGCGTGATATGTTCAACACCTTCAACATGGGCGTTGG
>JARIBV010000067.1 GCA_029257335.1 Faecousia sp. | reverse complement strand
CCGAACGCCCCGAGGCCATTGCGGCCGGCACCGTGAAGCTGGCAGGGGTGGAGAAAGAGCGGATCATCGCCATGACACGGGAACTGCTCCGGGACCCCACGGCCTACAACACCATGGCAAAGGCCGTCAATCCCTACGGAGACGGCAACGCCTGCCGGAGGATTGCGGATGCCATTGCCTGGCACTTTGGCCTGCGGGAGGATCGTCCCAGGGATTTTGAAGCAAACTGATTGTTTGATGCTGTCTTACCTCACCGGAAGGCAGCATCTTTTTTTGCGGCCTCTGCCCCGGAATTCTGTTTGCCCTTCCGGGTTCTAGGATGGACGGCGGGGACATACCCTGTAGTAACCCAGGGCAGGAGCGTCCTCCTGCCGAAACTGAAGGAGGCAGGATGGCGATGGAAAAAACACTGTATGAAAAAATCGCTGCCAGAACCGGCGGCGACATTTATGTAGGCGTGGTAGGCCCGGTCAGAACCGGCAAGTCCACCCTCATCAAGCGCATTATGGAGGAGCTTGTGATTCCCAATATGGAGGACCCCTACCGAAAGGAGCGGGCCAGAGACGAGCTGCCCCAGAGCGGCTCCGGAAAAACCATTATGACCTCAGAACCCAAGTTCGTCCCGGAGGAGGCGGTGGAGATCTGCCCCGAGGGGAATGTGAAGCTGCGGGTGCGCATGATCGATTCTGTGGGTTATCTGGTGGACGGGGCCGTGGGCGCCATGGAAAACGGCGCCCCCAGAATGGTGACCACTCCCTGGTATGACCACGAGATCCCCATGACTCAGGCAGCGGAACTGGGCACCAAAAAGGTGATGGAGGAGCACTGCTCCATCGGCCTTGTGGTCACCACCGACGGCACCGTTACGGACATTCCCCGATCCGAGTACGAAAAAGCCGAAGCCCGGGCCATCGGGGACATGAAGGCCACGGGAAAGCCCTTCCTGGTGGTGGTGAACAGCACGGCCCCCCAGGCACCGGCGGCTCAGGCTCTGCGCCGGACCCTGGAAGAGAGCTGGGGCGTCCCCGTTGCGGCGGCAGACTGCCAGACCCTGACGGCCCAGGAGCTTCTGGAAATCTTACAGGATCTTCTGTACGCATTTCCCATGGGAGAGCTGCGGGTATCTCTTCCCCGTTGGATGGACGCTCTGGAGCAGGACCATCCCATTAAATCCCAGGTGTATGCAGGCCTGCTGGCCCGTGCCAAAAAAATCGGCTCCATGGGGCAGGCCGGAGAGATCCTTGAGACCCTACAGGAATTGGAGCCGGTTTCCGAGGTGATGATCCCGGAAATGGATCTGGGAAACGGCATTGTGAGCTGCGAGATCCGGTTCCCGGAGAGCCTGTATTATGAAATCCTCAGCCAGAGGACCGGCCTGGAGATCACGGAAGAAGGGGAGCTTCTGGAGCTTCTGACGGAGCTTTCCGCCGTGAAGGCCTCCTATGACAAGATCGCTTCGGCCCTGGAGGCGGCGCAGGCCACAGGCTACGGTGTGGTCATGCCCACCAGGGAGGACATGAAGCTGGAGGCCCCGGAAATGGTTCGCAAGGGAAGCGCCTTTGGGGTGAAGCTGAAGGCCGGAGCCCCCTCCATCCATATGATCCGGGTGGACCTGGACGCAGAGATCAGCCCCATGGTGGGGGACGAACGGCAGTCCCAGGATCTGGTAAACAGCCTGAAAGAGCAGTATGAGACCGATGGGGAACAGCTCTGGGACAGCAATATTTTCGGAAAATCCGTGTTTGAAATGGTAAATGACGGCCTGACAGGGAAGCTTCGCCGTCTGCCGGAGGACATCCGGGGAAAATTCCGCGGCTCTCTCACCCGCACCGTGAACGAAGGGGCGTCGGGGATGATCTGCATTTTGTTCTGACGAGGGACACAAAGCCCCCCGATGTGCAGCTACATCGGGGGGCACATTTTCTGCTTGGGGGGTCAGCTCCTGAAAGGGGCTATGTAAGCTCATTCACCGAAGCGGGCTTTTACATACTCCCAAATGATATCGGCGGTCTTTTCGATGCCGATGGTGCTGCTGAGGCACAGGTCATAGTTGCGCAGATCGCCCCAGGGGTATTCGCTGAAGGAATTGTAAAATGCGGCACGGGACTTGTCTTTTTTGTTCAGCTCCTTTTCCGGGTTGCTCATGACCTCTTTATAGTCCTCTGTGGCTCTGCGGATGCGCTCTTCCAGAGGGGCGTGGATAAAGACCCGGACAAGCTGGGGATGTTTGCGAAGGACGCAGTCAGCGGCCCGACCTACAATGACACAGGGCCCCTGCTGTGCCAGCTCCCAAATGACGGAGAACTGGGCGTTGCGTGCCTGCTCATATACGGAAGGAACCGTGGCAGCGGCATAGACGCTGTACAGAAAGCTGGAGGTTTGCTTTTCCTCTACCTCTTCTACAAAATCGGTAGCGAAGCCGGTTTTCTTAGCGGTAAGGGAAATCAGTTCTTTGTCGTAGTAGGCGATGCCTACTTTTTTTGCAAGATACTCGCCGATCAGGCGGCCGCCGGAACCGTGTTGTCTGGCAATGGTAATCACAACATTCTGCATAACGATACCTCCCAAATTATTTATTTAGCTTGCTACCCTAATTATACCACAACTTCCAAAAATGAAAAGGGGATTTCAAAAAATTTTTTTATTTTGCGGAAAAAATCTGTGATTTTGGAAATGCCTGTCCGAAATCGGGAAGAAATCAGCTGTTCTTTCCGGGAAAATGGTGGTATAATCAGAAAACAGTCATAAAACTGAACAGAGAGGATGTATCTTATGAAAAAATATGAACATATCAGCAAGATGGAATCTATTTTGAATGACCACAGCCGGATGCTGGAACAGCTTAATGATCTGTTGGGCCGTCTGGAAGGGCAGCAGCAGGAGCGTCAGGAGCTGATCGCCTATTATTACAGTGACCAGCGCCGGCAGGATCTGGAGGACGACAATCAGGGCCTGATTCCGGAAACCCTGAACCGTGGAGTCCTTTCGGAGGACGGGATCTACGACTTAATGAGTGAAGATTACGAAACAGGCATTCGTATGATGGAACTTGCTTTAAAATTTATTAAGAATCACTAAATATGCGGGCATCAGATACAGCAATCTGACGAATGCAATGGGAATTTTCGGATTCGATTTGTAATAAGAATGCATTGAATTGTCTCTTACTTATCGATATAATATTATCGAAAACAGATAAAGGAAGTGTGTACAATGAAGATTGCTTTTTTTGATGCGAAGCCCTATGATATTTCCGGATTTGACAGCTTTTCTGCGGGTACGGAGATTGAGATCAAGTATTTTGAGACCAAGCTGAACGAAGATACGGTTTCTTTGGCCGCCGGATTTGACGGCGTCTGTGTGTTCGTCAACGACACCGTAAACGAGGCAGTGGTCAATCAATTATATGAAATGGGTGTCAAGGTCATCGCCCTGCGCTGTGCAGGCTTTAACAATGTGGATACCCGGGCATGCTTTGGCAAAATTCATGTGTTCCGTGTGCCTGCATACTCCCCTTATGCTGTTGCGGAACATGCCATGGCCCTTTTGCTCACGGTGAACCGCAAGACCCACAAGGCCTACAGCCGTACCCGTGAGTTCAATTTCAGCCTGTCCGGCCTGTCCGGCTTCGACCTCCACGGAAAGACCGTGGGCGTGGTGGGCACCGGTAAGATCGGCAGGATCTTTGCCGACATCTGCCGGGGCTTTGGTATGAAGATCCTGGCCTATGACAAGTACCCCAATCCCGACGCAGGGCTGGATTATGTGGAGCTCAGCGAGCTGTTCACCAAGTCCGACATTATTTCCATGCACTGCCCCCTGACCGAGGAGACCCATCACCTCATCAATGATGCGGCCATTGAAGCCATGAAGCCCGGTGTGGTTCTGCTGAACACCTCCAGAGGTGCTCTGGTGGATACGGAGGCGCTGATTCAGGGCATCAAATCCGGCAAGATCAGAGCAGCCTGCCTGGATGTGTATGAGGAGGAGGGAGACCTGTTCTACGAGGACTACTCCGGCGATGTGGTGCAGGACGACAAGCTGGTTCGTCTGATTTCCATGCCCAATGTGATCGTTACCTCCCATCAGGCATTCCTCACGGAGGAGGCCCTCAATAACATTGCCGAAACCACCATGGACAATCTGGTAAAGTTCTTCCGGGGCATCCCCAATCCCGACCGGGAGGTTTGCTACCATTGCAGCCGGAAAAATGACTGCCAGAAGGAACGCCACAAGAAGTGCTTCTGAGACAGAGAAATAATAAGAAACAGGCGGTACCTGACCTTCAAGGCCGGGTACCGCCTGCTGTTTGTTTCCCGTGGGGAAGGAAAGCCGGGAGGATTAAATCTCACCGATCAGGCGCTTTATCAGCTCCTCGTCGGCCTGATGATAAACCTCGCCGTCCCATTTGATGTTGGGGCCTTTTCCGCACATGCGCATACATCCCGTGAATTTTACGGTGAAGTTCTTGGGGGCCGTGCCATAGGTGCGCTCCACGAAGGCAGCCAGGGCCTTTCGCTTGCTGCAATTCGGACCGGCGCAAAGCTCCAGACAGTGGGTATTTTCCAGCCGGAGCCGGGGAAAGCGCCGAATCACAGCGCTGAGATAGTTCTCTTTTACCCCATAAGCCGATGCGATCCGGGGCAGGGTCCACTGGGGAATGGCCCCGCCCAGCTCGGTCTGCATCTCCTGCAAAAGACCGACAAGGGCAATCTGATCCCCGGGAGCCCCCTGGCGTTTGTAGTGGTCCAAGGCCTCTTCCAAATTCCATGTCATAAACATGCCCTCCGATTTTGAAAAGTTGTTTAATGCTACTATAGCAGAGCCGGGCCGTGGATGCAAGGAGTTTCTGCCAAGCGGACTTCCGGCTTTTTGCCGGACAGATGCGACTCTGCGTTGCAATTCCTGATTTTCTGTGATAAAATCCGAAAAACACAAGAAAACAGTCCCATAGAAAAGGAGCAGAAGAACATGGAAACGAAGGTGTTTCAGATTTCCTCTTTGGAAAAGGTCCGTTCTTTTCAGGATATCAAAAATGAGGTCACAAAAGTGAGCCTCCTGGGAGGAGAGCGCTTCTCCTATCAGCTGATCGTGCAGTGGCAGGAGCCGGTCTGCTGCGAGGTGCAGCTGCGGTGGCCCTTTGCATCGAAGATTTATCTTCAGCGGGATGTGGTCATGGATTTTCCAAAGAGTCCCTGGGTACACGACGGGGATTATCTGGCGGAAGAACCGGGGCTTATGCCGGATCTGCTGGTTCCCCTGGAGCAGCAGGGGAACCGCCAGCTCCTGCGGCCGGGACTGAACCGCTTCTGGGTGGAGCTTCGGGTGCCGGAGGGGGCGCAGCCGGGAGACTGCCGGGCAGAGGTGACATTTTCCCGGGACACGGACCTTCTGGCCCGGTCCTCCTTGCAGGTTCGGATCTTGCCCCAGACCCTGCCGGAAAATCAGCTGCTGTTTACCCAGTGGTTTCATGTGGACTGCATTGCCACGGTCTGCGGGACGGAGATCTATTCCGAAGCACACTGGGAGTGGATCCGGCGCTATATGGAATTGGCGGCGGATCTGGGGATCAATACCATTTTGACCCCGGTGATCACGCCGCCGCTGGATACGGCGGTGGGGACCTGCCGCCCCAACACCCAGCTGGTGAAGATCTCCCGGCAGGGGACGGCCTATGGCTTTGACTTTGGCCTGCTTCGCCGCTGGATCGGGCTGTGCCGGGAGTGCGGCATCACCCATCTGGAGATCAGCCACCTGTTTTCCCAGTGGGGGGCGGAATACAGCCCCAATATCTACGACCAGAAGGGCCGGATCTTCGGCTGGGACACCAAGGCGGATGACCCGGAATACCTTCGGTTTTTGGAGGCGTTTCTGCCCCGGCTGGTGGAGGTCCTGCGCCAGGAGGGGATGGAGGAGCGCACCTTCTTCCATATTTCCGACGAGCCGGGAGCGGCCCAGCTGGAATCCTATGCCAGAGCGAAGGCTTTGGTACAGCCTCTTTTGGGAAAATGCCGGATTATGGACGCATTGTCCCATTATGACTTCTATGAAAACGGTCTGGTGGAGACCCCGGTCTGCGCCACCGATGCCATAGAGCCCTTTCTGGACCATGGGGCAAAGAACCTCTGGGCATACTACTGCTGTGCCCAGGCAGAGCAGGTGGGCAATCGGTTTTTGAGCATGCCGGCCTATCGCAACCGGATCCTGGGCTTGCAGCTGTATAAGTTCCGGATCCAGGGCTTTTTGCATTGGGGCTTTAACTATTATTACAGCCAGCTTTCCCGGTATCCCATTGACCCCGCCATTACCACCTCAGCCGACGGGGCATTTCCCTCGGGAGACCCGTTTTCCGTGTATCCGGGATTGGAGGCTCCACGGCCCTCCATGCGGGCCATGGTGTTTTATGAAGCCATGCAGGACCTTCGTCTGTGCCGGCTGCTGGAACAGCGCATCGGCCGGGCCCGGGTGACAGAGCTGATCGATGAGGCGGCGGGAATGGAGCTGACCTTCTCCCAATATCCCAGAGACAGCCGGTTTCTGCCTGCCCTCAATGCAAAAATGAAAGAAATGCTGCAAGCACGCACCTGAAAAAAGCAAACCAGGCTGACCTGCATGATACAGGCCAGCCTGGTCCGCTGTGGGTTGGATGAATGGGGGCAGATCGGAGACCCGCCCCCAAAACAGGAGCATAGGAATTTTTAGAAATCCACCTCAGTGTCGTAGTAGCAGCACTTCAGGAGCTTTTCCATCTCCTCCTGGCTGGGCTGACGGGGGTTGGAGCCGGTGCAGGCATCAGCGATGGCATTCTTTGCGATC
>JARIBV010000038.1 GCA_029257335.1 Faecousia sp. | reverse complement strand
CGGCTGCCCCTGGCAGCACCTCCACGCCACAGGCTCTTACGGCTGGAAATGGATGGGGGACTATGTGAAGCAGAAGGTGGATCTTTCCCAATGCCCCGGCATTCGGATGGAGGAATATATCTATGATATGCCAACCTGGATGGCGGCGGCAGATGTGGTGATCGGCAGAGCGGGCGCTTCCACCCTGAATGAAATCGCCGCTTCCGGCACGCCCTGCATCATTGTGCCCTCTCCCAATGTGACGGACAATCACCAGGAGAAGAACGCCCGGGTCCTGGGAGACCGCGGAGCGGCCCAGGTCCTGCGGGAAGAGGAATGTACGCCGGAGCGCCTGTTCTCCGAGGTAAAGGCCCTCCTGGAGGATGAGGCCAGATGCCGGGTCATGCGCAGGGCTCTGCTGGACCTGGCGGTGGTGGACTCCGCCCAACGGATCTGTCAGGTGATTTTGGACCTGGCAAAAGAAAAGTAAGAACAGACACCGAACCTTCCCCCGGTGCATAGACTGGGAAAAACCCATGAGAAACGGGGGAAGGCTCATTATGGAAGAACTGATGATCCGGGGCGGCAGGCCCCTGGCAGGGGAACTTCGGCCCCAGGGAGCCAAAAACAGCGTTTTGCCGCTGCTGGCTGCCTCGTTGCTGTTTACCGAAGGATGTACCCTTCACAACTGCCCCCATCTTTCCGATGTGGAGGCGGCGGTGGAGATTCTGAAGGCCCTGGGGTGCCGGGTCGTCCGGGAGGGTCGCAGCATCCGTGTGGATGCCAAGGACCTGCAAGGCGATGAGATCCCGGAACCCCTCATGAGGACCATGCGTTCGTCGGTCTTGTTTCTGGGGCCTCTTATGGCCCGTCTGGGTCGGTGCCGGCTGTCTCAGCCGGGCGGCTGCGTTCTGGGCAAGCGGCCCATTGATCTGCACCTGGGTGGACTAAAAACACTGGGGGCGGAAGTGATTCGGGAAAATGACATCGTTACCTGCCGGGGAACCCTGACAGGCGGAACGGTTGCCTTGTCCTATCCCAGTGTGGGTGCCACGGAGAATCTGATCCTGGCGGCCCTGGGAGCGGTGGGGACCACCACCATTTACAATGCGGCAAAGGAGCCGGAGGTCGGGGACCTCATCGGCTTTCTCACTGCCGGAGGAGCGAAGATCTATGGCAGAGGTACCTCTATGCTACAGGTGGAGGGCGGTCTGCCGGAGGAAGCTTCCTATGCGGTCATGCCGGACCGAATGGAAACGGCAACCTATCTCTCCGCGGTGGCGGGCTGCGGGGGAGAGATTTTGGTGCGGGGCCATGTGGCAGAGTATTTGGAGCCTGTCATCCACTGCTTCGCTTTGGCCGGGTGCCGATTCCGGGAGGAAGAAGACCTCCTTCTTTTGCAGGCACCCGGGAGACTGAAATCCACATTTCCCGTCCGAACCGGCCCGTATCCTGCCTTTCCCACGGATGCACAGGCGCCCTTTATGGCGGCAATGCTCCGGGCAGAGGGGGTCACGGTCATAGAAGAGAATATTTTCGCAGATCGCTATCGCCATGTCCCGGCCCTGAGGGCCCTGGGAGGAGATATCCGGACCCAGGGTGCCGTGGCGGTGATTCATGGAGTGGAGCATCTGCGCGGTACATATTTGGAGGCCACGGATTTGAGAGGCGGAGCTGCCATGGCAGTGGGCGCCCTCCAGGCCCAGGGGGAAAGTCACCTTTGCAGAATCGAACACATTCTGCGTGGCTATGAGGATTTTCCCGGCAAGCTGTCCGCTCTGGGAGCGGAAATCAGGATACACAAATGACACTGTGCGGCGTTGCCGCCATGGAGGGTAGAAACAATGGATCGGGAAGAACAAAGAAGAAGACACAGACCGCCGGCTTCCGAGCCTCGTCCCAGACCGGATCGGCGAAGATCGGATCGTTCCGGATCAAAAGGCTCCAGACCCGGCAGCCAAGGACAGGACCGACGCAGATCTCAGAGCCGCACCAGAAGGCCGGAGACTTCTGAAAGCCCGGCCAGAAGAACGGCACCCCCTGCTGCCGGAAGAAGGACCCAGGAATCTCCCCGGCGCCGAAAGCAGCCGGAAAGACGGACGCAAAACAAGCGCACCCCGCCTGCGGCGCTGCCTCGCCGGCAGCTGATTTTGAAGCTGGTCACCATGCTTGCAGTGGTGCTGGCCCTGGTGCTGGGCATGACCATTTTCTTCCGGGTCCAGAATCTCCGGGTCACGGGCAACAGCAAGTATGATGCCAACCGGGTGATTGCGTCCTCCGGACTGGAAGAGGGAGCCAGCCTGCTGACGCTGAACAAGTCCAAGGCCGCAGGGCAGATTTTAAATGATCTTCCCTATGTGTCGGAGGTACAGGTGGGTATAAAACTGCCCAATACGGTTACCATTGACATTGTGGAACTGGACATCACCTATGCGGTGGAGGGCCCGGACGGTACCTGGTGGCTGATGGATGCCAGAGGAAAGCTTCTGGAGCAGGTCAGCGGGGAGGAAGCCGGGAAGCATACCCGCATTGTGGGCATTCAGGCGGTGAGTCCCGCAGTAGGCGCCACCTTGCAGGTGACCCAGGAGGACCAGAAGGACACGGATGAGCAGAAAAGCGCCGATGTTGCCAACACCATTGGCTTTGCCCAGGACCGCATGGAGGCGGCGATTTCCGTTTTGAAGGCGCTGGAAGAATCGGATCGCATGGGAAAGGCCACAAAAGTGGATGTCAGCTCTCTGTATGATTTGCAGGTCTGGTATGGGGAAAAGTACCAGGTCCTTCTGAGCGGACCCACGGAGCTGGGATACAAGGTGCGCTATATGGTGCAGGCCGTAGACCGCCTGGAGGCCGACGGGTACCGGGGCGGCACTTTGGATTTAAGCATTAAGGAGGCGGGGAAAGCCACCTTTACCCCCTGGTAAGGAAAAACTTTGCCGAAATGTGAGAAATTTCTATTGACCAATCGACGATTTCACGATAGAATAAAAAGGTATAAATTTAACTGCTTCTGCCCTTTGCGGTGTGAATACAAAGAATACATAGGAGGAAAGCGATATGTCTAATTTTGTTGAGGCTTATCCGGAAAGAGTTGTAAATATTAAGGTCATTGGTGTCGGCGGTGCCGGCAATAATGTTGTAAACCGTATGATCGATTCCTGCGTGGACGGTGTGGAATTTGTTGTTGTCAACACCGATAAGCAGGATCTCAATAAGTCCAAATGCCCCAACAAGGTGCAGATCGGTGAGAAGCTCACCGGCGGTATGGGCGCCGGTTCCAAGCCCGAGATCGGCAAGAAGTCCGCAGAGGAGAGCCGTGCGGCCATCTCCAAGATCCTGGAAGGAACCGATATGGTCTTTATCACCGCCGGTATGGGC